>JAQYDI010000110.1 GCA_028724245.1 Lachnospiraceae bacterium | reverse complement strand
GTGCTGTACATATAATGGGGCCTACTGCAGTTTTGAAGAAGGCTATCGGTACTTCCAAAGAAAAATCCGGGAAGAACAGGTAACAGCCTTATATCAATCCATTCACAATGGAATGTCTTTGGAAGATGTACTAAAACTGGTGGGATAGCTTTGTGCAATTTTCAGTATTTGCTCAATTATAGTTTTTAATAGAAAGCCTGTTGTACCTGCGGCGTTTGTGACGGTTGTCACTGCTGTTTTCTGTTATCTGGCGGGAAGCCTGTTTGCGGGTATCAGTCCGGTGTATCGGGAAGGGTATCAATTTGATCTGTCAGCACGAACCTTTGGACTTCTTACGACGATCCGGATGGAGGCGGTGAATGGCATCACCGGCGAAAAGGATACGGCTGAATTTGTCGTTGTGGATTCCCGGCAGATGGATGGGAAAGAAAAAGCGTCTACTGCTCAAATGGATGAGAATGGTGATGGATCGGCACAGACAGATGAGAATAGCGGATCGGCAGCGGAAGCAGATCCGCAGGTGCCTGTATACGGAAGAAATGAGATGGAGATTGATTTTAATGGACTGGCATCTGCTGAGAGTGATACCGCTTTAAAAAATCTGAGTGTGTATCTCGCGTCTCAGCAGGGAACTTTACAAAATGAATATACCGGTCTGTTTAAAGGCAAAAATCTGATTCTTATCTGCGCAGAGGCGTTCAGCCCTTATGCGGTGAATGAGGAACTGATGCCAACTCTTTATCGTTTGATCCATAACGGCTTTTATTTTTCCGATTATTATCAGCCGGCCTGGGGAGGAAGCACTTCAACAGGAGAGTTTTCAGAATTGATGGGCATGATTCCTGCAGAAGGGGTAAAAAGTATCCGCAGGACAGAGGGACATAATCTGTATCTGACTATCGGAAATCAGCTGTCACGTCTGGGGTATTTCAGTGAAGCTTATCATAACAACAGCTACACCTATTATGGACGGAACAAAACACATACCAATTTTGGATACTCATCGTTTCTGGGTATGGGCAACGGTATGGAAGAAGGCGTGGAAAACTGCTGGCCCCAGAGCGATCTGGAGATGATGGATTTCACCGTTCCCAGATATATTGATAAGCAGCCGTTCAGCGTTTATTATATGACGGTATCGGGACATTGCGGCTATTCTCAGACCGGCAATGCCATGAGCAGGAAAAACTGGGAAGCGGTTTCACGGCTGAATTTTTCAGATACGGTAAAGGCGTATTATGCTTCCCAGCTGGAACTGGAGTATGGAATGCGCAGTCTGGTTTCCCGGCTGGAGAAAGCCGGTATTCTGGAAGATACGGTAATCTGTATGACTTCCGATCATTATCCTTATGGTCTGGAGGCAGGGGATACCTGGGGAAACAGCAGAAATTATCTGCCGGAACTGTATGGGTGTGAGGAATCAGAACTGAATAAATTCACACGGGACAGGAATGGTCTGATCATCTGGTCGGGATGTCTGGAAACGTACCTGAAACATATGGCGAAGGAAATCAGTGAACCTGTGTACAGTCTTGATATTCTGCCGACGCTGTCCAATCTGTTCGGTGTGGAATATGATTCCAGACTGCTGGTGGGGCGTGATGTGTTTTCAGATGCATTTCCGCTGGTAATCTGGCCTGACTACAGCTGGAAGACCGATCAGGCTGTCTATGATGCCGCCGGGGGAAGGGTTACCGCGGAAGCAGGGGCACAGGTTTCAGAGGAATATGTGCAGAATGTGAAGGATCTTGTAAAGAATAAATTCAATCTTTCAAAGGTTACGCTGAATTATGATTACTGGGATAAGGTGTTTGGGGAGGAAACACACAGTGTTTTCGAGGTTGGCTCTGAATAGTTACGATATTTTTTTAGCTTTGGCGTTTATATCGTACGTCAAAGCTTTTTTTGCGGAAAGGAACATGTCACTGAAGTGGTTCCGCCGCAGACAGAGAATCTCACGGAACGGGATTCTTTTTAAATTTTACATGTATTTTACATAAAAACCTCTTTGATTTGATATTGGGATAGTACAGTTCTTTGTGATTATGGGAATATCCTGCATGGATATAACAGGCGGGGCATACCCATAAGTGGAGGATATAAACACATGACCTGGAATCGTTTTTTGCAGTGGCTGATTGACTGCCTGGAAAAAATGAAAAAAGAAGAAAAAGTCTGTGAGAAAGGGACTATTCAGATGAAAAAATCAGAGAAGATGACAGAAAAGAGAACAGATATTCCGTATATGATGAACAGGGAGCTGTCATGGCTGAAATTTAATGAAAGAGTGTTGAATGAAGCAGGAAATCCGGCGGTGCCTCTGGCAGAACGGCTGACATTTGCTTCTATTTACCAGTCAAATCTGGATGAATTTTACAGGGTAAGAGTTGGTACACTGATGGATCAGATGGAGTCTTCGGAAGTGGTACGTGAAAACAAGACCAATATGACCAGCGAAGAGCAGGTGAAGGCGATTCTGAAGGCCACCAGAGAACTGGATCAGAAGAAGGCCGCAATCTATGAGCAGCTCATGGGAGAACTGGAACCCAAAGGGGTACGGTTGATCAATTTTAATAAATTGTCCGCTGAGGAAGGCAAACTTCTGGAAGCTTATTTTGATCATGAAATCGCACCGTATCTGTCGGCAAATATTGTAAGCAAGCAGCAGCCCTTTCCGTTCCTGAAAAACAAGGATATCTATGCCGTAGCTCTGCTGGAGACAAAAGGCGGAAAGACCAAAACAGCCATCATTCCCTGCAGCAATAACGTTTTCAAGCGTCTGATCGATATTCCTACCAGAAAAGGAACATTCATGCTTTCCGAGGAACTGATTCTTCATTTCCTTCCCAAGATGTTTAAAAATTATGAGGTCAAAGAAAAATCTCTCCTTCGTGTGACAAGAAATGCAGATATAGATACAGAAACGATTTATGACGAGGATCTGGATTACAGAGATGCCATGGAGAACCTGATCAAACAGAGAAAGAGGATGAATCCGGTCAGAATGGAACTTTCCAGAGAACTGGATAAAAAAATGATCAGTTCTTTATGCAAAGATATTCATGTGGAGAAGGATCACGTATTTTTATCCACCGTTCCGCTGGATATGTCCTTTGTATTTGCCATTCAGGGCTATCTGAGAAATACGGATCAGGAAAGTCTTTTCTATCAGAGAAGAACACCGAGAATGACACCTGCGTTAAATGACAGATGTCCGCTGATTCCGCAGATCATGAAAAAGGATGTACTGTTATCTTATCCATTTGAGAGTATCCGTCCTTTTATCAACCTGCTTTATGAGGCGGCGGGAGATGACAGCGTGGTATCCATCAAAATGACATTATATCGTCTGGCCAACAAGAGTCAGATCGTGGATGCGCTGGTTGAAGCTGCTGAAAATGGAAAAGAAGTGGTTGTTCTGGTGGAACTGCGGGCACGTTTCGATGAAGAAAGCAACATCGAGTACTCCAGAAAACTGGAGGATGCAGGCTGCAGAGTGATTTATGGTTTAAATGGATATAAGGTACATTCCAAACTCTGCCTGATTTCCAGAAAAACAGAAGAAGGCGTATCTTACATTACACAGATCGGAACCGGCAATTACAATGAGAAAACCTCTGCCATGTACACGGATCTGTCCCTGATCACAGCCAATCAGGAAATCGGTAAAGAAGCAGCAGAAGTTTTTGCCGCTCTGTTAAAAGGCGAAACGGTGGAACAGACCAGTTGTCTGCTGGTGGCTCCCAAGTGCCTGCAGAATAAAGTACTTAACATGATCGATGAAGAAATCGACCATGCAAAGAAGGGAGAAGATGCTTATATAGGTATTAAGATCAATTCCCTTACAGATAAAGTCATTATCAATAAATTAATAGAAGCTTCTCAGGCAGGCGTAAAGATCGAGATGATCGTCAGAGGAATCTGCTGTCTGATTCCGGAAGTAAAGGGCTATACGGACAACATTAAAGTTGTAAGCATTGTGGGACGTTTTCTGGAGCATTCCAGAATTTACCGGTTTGGTACGAAGGAACGCGAAAAAGTATATATTGCGTCGGCTGATTTCATGACCAGAAATACGGTCCGCCGTGTGGAAGTGGCCGCACCGGTTCTTGATGAAACATTGAAGGAACGCCTTGACCGGATGTTTGAGATCATGATGAGCGATGATGAAAAGGGCAAACGCCTGACCGCAGACGGCAGTTATGTGGACCGCAGACTGGGCGATGTGAAGGTAAATTCACAGGAAGTATTTTATGCAATGGCCTACAGCAATGCGGAAAAAGCAGCAAAGGAAAAGTAAATAGGAAAAAAGTAAGCAGGGGAAAAATCAGATGCCTGAGGAGGGCTGTATGATGAATAGAAAATACATAAAAACTGCCGTTCTTCTTGTAAGTTTCCTTTTTCTTCTGGCGGGCTGCGGGCAGCAGCAGGAAAAAACGCAGGAAGAAAGTACGGTCGTGGAAGGACTGGATCAGCTGGGTGATATTCAGGTGATTTCCAGAGAAGAAGGCTCGGGAACCAGAAGCGCTTTTGCAGGGCTGGCAGGTTTTCCGGCTGAGGGTGATGCCGGAAACGGACAGTCCGATCTGACCAGAACAGATGCGGTGATCGCAGAAAACTCTGATGAGGTAATCGATAAGGTGGCATCGGATGCATCCGCCATCGGTTATGTGTCAAAAGCAGCATTGACAGGTCAGGAAAATGTCAAAGTGCTGAAGGTGGAAGGTAAGAGTGCGGAGGATCATGACAAATATCCGCTGAGCCGTGATTTTTATCTGGCGTACTCCGGAAAATTAAGTGATCTTGAACAGGATTTTTTAACCTATGTACATGGAGCAGGTCAGGAAATTGTGGGAAAAGAGTATGAAGCAGTGGCAAAGAGCAGCTCTTTCCTGTCAAACAAAGCCAAAGGCAGCATCACCATAGAAGGCTCCACTTCGGCAGCACCGCTTATGGAACAGCTGGCGGAAGCATATGAAAAGATCAATACGAATGCAGTAATCACGGTAACAGCAACCGATTCTTCAGAGGGTCTGACTCAGGCCATGGCCGGAAAATGCGATTTTGGCATGTCTTCCAGAAGCCTGAAGGATTATGAACAGGAGCTGCTGGATTATGAACTGATTGCCAGGGATTCCATTGTGGTTATTGCGGAAAAGAATAATCCGCTGGATACCATATCACTGGACGAATTGAAGGAAATTTATATCGGTCATATAGAAAAATGGGATGAGTTGAATCAGCGGTAAGCTGACAGGAGGAGAAAAGATGAACAGTACCATGGAAGTAATCTTTGGCTTATTGGGTGGTCTGGCAGTATTTATTTTCGGAATGAACATGATGAGTGACTGCCTGCAGAAAGCTGCCGGGGAAAAGATGAAAAGTATTCTGGCCATGCTGACAAAAAATCCGATTCTGGGAGTGCTTGCCGGGGCGCTGACGACTGCAGTTCTGCAGAGCAGCAGTGCCACTACGGTTATGGCAATCGGTTTTGTCAGTGCGGGTCTTATGAATCTGCCGCAGGCGATCAGTATCATTCTGGGTGCCAACATTGGTACTACCATGACGGCACAGATCATAGCATTTAAGTTAAGTGATTATATTTATCTGATTATTTTTGTCGGATTTATCGTTAATTTTCTGGTGAAATCGGAAAAAGCGAAAAATATCGGTCAGACCATTTTTGCGTTTGGTCTTCTGTTTCTGGGAATTGAGACCATGGGAAGCGTGATGAAGCCTCTGGCATCCAGCCCTGTATTTACCGATATGATTGCAAAAGTTGCCGATGTGCCTGTACTGGGCGTGGCTGTGGGTACCCTGATGACGCTGGTGGTACAAAGCAGCAGTGCAACGATTGCCGTTCTTCAGAATTTCGCCGCGCAGCCGGGTCCGGATGGAGTCAGCAGTATGCTGGGGCTGGCCGGTGCCATTCCCATCCTTCTTGGCGACAATATCGGAACCACGATTACGGCCCTGCTGGCAAGTATCGGACAGCCCAGAGATGCGAAGAGAACCGCAGTAGCACACTGTATTTTCAATATTTCAGGCTGTCTGTTATTTATCTGGTTTGTAAAGCCCTATGCGGCACTGATCCAGTACATCTCGCCGAAGGGACCTGAAATTGAGGTGATCTCCAGACAGATCGCCAATGCCCATACATGTTTCAATATTACCATGACACTGATCTGGATCCCTCTGATCTGGCTGATGGTAAAAATCGTTATGGCGATCATTCCGGATGGTAAAAAGGCGGTTTATGTCAATTCCGAACCCATGTATCTGGATTCCAAGCTGATTGGTCAGCCTACAGCAGCGCTTCAGCTGGTTGTGAAGGAAATCATCAGATGTACCGGACTTGGTTGGAGAAAATCTGAAGGAACTGATTTCTGTGCTGGACACGAATGACAGCATAAAAGTGAATGAAGTGATTAAAAACGCAGAGGATACCCGGAGTCTTTATGACCGGATCACGGAGTATCTTGCCGAACTGTTTGCATCGGGCGGCCTTACGGAAGATCAGGCTACACAGACAGCAGGTATCATGTATGTACTCAGTGATGTGGACCGTATGGGAGCATTATGCAGAGAAATCGGATTATCTCTGAAAGATAAAGAGGATAAACGGTATAAATTTTCAGGGAAAGCCATAGATGATCTTAAAACCAGTCTTCAGATGATCCAGAATATGTTTCTTCTGGCAGCAGACATGATGACCACCGGCAGCGAGGAAAGCGCAAAGAAGATATTGAAACAGAAAGAACAGATCATGGATCTGGGTATTAAGATGCGTAAATCTCACGTACAGCGGGTAGGCAAGGGCAAATGTGTCGCAAAGCTGACGGAGCCGTTCAATAAGATCATTCATTCTGTGGACAGAATGGGGAACTGCTGCATCAATATGGCTGATGCCGTGGAAGGACAGACCGGACTGCGGTATTTCCTGGAATCCTCTGAGGATGATTTGAAGGAAGCATGATCGGGTATGTCAAATAAGCAGGTGAAGCTCAGGCATGTGCAGGATGCATCTGTGCTCTATCACTATACAAAAAGCAATGGAATTAACGGAATCCTGAATTCAAAAGGAAATTGTGGTTGCTCCTAAAAATCATATCGATCTGGCAAGAAAAGGAATGGAATATATGATGGCGGAAAAAGGCTATGATGCAAAAGTATTTCTTTCAAATATAAATCTGAGATATTGAATGCTTTGAAAATATTCAGAACGGGAATAACAGACTGTGCTGGATATTTTTTTCTTGACGAATGTAAAAACCTACGTCATAATAAAAAATAAGGGTAACGGCAGCGGGAAGCTTTATATACTAAGGTTTCCCGTTTTGTGCATTTACATGAAACAGACTTGCGGAGGGAATCAAAGTGAAATTAAAAAACGTACTGATTGTTGTAAAAGATGTGGAACGGTCGAGAAAATTTTATCATGATCTGTTCGGGCTGGATGTGATCGTGGATAACGATGGGAATATGATCCTGACGGAGGGGCTGGTGCTTCAGGAGGAGTCCATCTGGAAGAAGTTTCTGGGCAGGGAGATTATTCCTGAAAATAATGCCGCGGAACTGTATTTTGAAGAGCGGAATATAGAAGATTTTGCACGGAAACTGGAACAGTATGACCCGCCGGTGCAGTATGTAAACCGGCTTATGACGCATTCCTGGGGGCAGAAGGTGATTCGTTTTTATGACCCGGACGGAAATCTGATCGAGGTGGGGACGCCGATGGAAGCAGATATGTCCTGATAAGAATCATGGAGCTGCTGGGATTCTGAAACCGGAACATCGATCAATAACATCAATCAATACAGGCAAAAGCCGCAGAGATGCAGCAGAGGAGAACTGCATTTCTGCGGTTTTTTGCTAAACATAATATTCGGGTTCTTCCATGCGGGACATTTTTGTGAAGAATTCGCGGACACGGTCATGTTCAGGATGATCGAATACCTGCTTTGGTGTGCCGTCCTCCAGTATTTTTCCTTTGTCGAGGAAAATAACCCGGGTGGCTACATTCTTTACGAAGTTCATTTCATGGGATACCAGCATCATGGTATATCCTTCACCGGCTGCTTTTTTGATGGTTTCGAGGACTTCGCCTACCAGCTCGGGGTCGAGGGCGCTTGTGGGCTCGTCCAGAAGCAGAAGGGAGGGCTCCATGGCCAGTGCTCGGGCAATTGCCACCCGCTGCTGCTGACCGCCGGAAAGGTGTTTGGGATAATGATCTGCCCAGTCAAGAAGTCCGACATCTTTCAGCCGTGCTTCAGCAATGGCCCGGGCCTGTTTTTTATCCATTTTTTTAACGATCACAAGGCCTTCCATAACATTTTCCAGAGCGGTTTTCCGTTCCAGAAGATTGAAATTCTGGAAAACCATGCCCGTGTACTGGCGAAGTTCCAGCAGCTCCTTCCGGCTGGCGTCTGCCAGATCGATTTTCCTGCCGGTATCCAGTGTGATGCTGCCGGATTCCGGTCTGACCAGACGGTTGACGCAGCGCAGCAGGGTGGATTTGCCGGTTCCGGAAGGGCCGATGATTCCGATGACATCACCTTTGTGGATGTCCAGATTGACTCCGTCCAGCACTACATTGTTTTTGAACTGCTTTTTCAGATCTTTGATTTCAATCATGCGGATACCTCCCTGCTGCTGGTTTCCGGCGCGTCATCCGGAATTTCCATTTTCTTTTCTATCTGTCCGGCAATCTGTTCCAGAATGAAGGTGATAAACCAGTAAATGATCGCCAGTGAAACGTATGCCTCGAAATACCGGTAGGAGCGTCCGCCCAGAATCTTGGCTTGTGCGGTCATCTCCACCACAGCGCAGGTAAAGGCCAGGGAGGTTCCCTTGATCAGACCGATGAAGGAGTTCACAAGGGAAGGAAAAGCAACTGTCAGAGCCTCCGGCAGGATCACCCGCCGCAGTGTCTGTAAATAGGTCATGCCCAGCGCCTGCGTGGCTTCAATCTGGCCTTTGTTTACAGAAGAGAGGGCACCGCGGATAATTTCCGCATTGAATGCCGATTCATTGATGGCCAGTGCCAGAAATGCATATAAAATTCCGGGGATACCGCTGACATCAAAGCTGGTTCCGTAGGCCTGGTTGATGGCTTTCAGAATCAGGGGAATACCGAAATAGGTGACATATAGCTGAACCAGAATCGGCGTTCCGCGGATGACGGAAATAAAAATATTTGCAATCTGTGTTAACACAGGTACCTTCCGTATTTTGATCAGTGCAATGATCAGTCCCAGAATCAGGCTGAAAAACATGGCGATAACTGCCAGCTCCAGTGTGACCGGGAGATATTGAAGTATGGATGGAATCTGGGTAAATACCAGTTCCGGATCAAATAATTTAGACATAAAGCAATTTCTCCGTGTAGACACAGACAAATCTGCCTGAGCCTTCTTTTTTTGACCAGTCTGCTGTATAGCCCAGCTTTTCATAGAAACCCACGGCCTCTTCCCGACTGGTAATAATGATTTTCTGCACCCCGTTTTCCCTGAGCCATTCCTCTGCTGCAGTGATGACCTGACGGCCGACGCCTTTCCCCCGGTATTCCTCCAGTACACAGACGCGCTCGATTTTTGCGGTGTTTTCATCCAGCTGGCGGAGCCTGCAGGTTCCGACCGGCAGGACGCTGTCAACTGCTACAATATATCTGGATTCGGGGGTATCGTATTCATCAAATTCCATCCGAAGCGGAATCTGAAATCCTTTTACCATGGCCTCCACGCGAACATAATGGTTTCCTGCCTGCTGCCAGGTCTGTTCGGCTCTGATCAGTTCCATATAAAAGCCTCCTTGAACGAAATCTTTTTCTGCTGTTTTCTGATTGTTTTTCGAATCAGTTGATAGTTTCCTCAAACAGTTCTTTTTCAGGCGCGGTATCCTGTCCGAACCATTCCTGGGAAATCCGGCTGATGGTGCCGTCTTCTTCCATTTCTTTAAGAACAGTATTGACCTCATCTCTTAAATCTTTGTTGTCGTAGGAGTACAGGTAATAAGCATAATTGTTTTCAGCGATTTTCTTTGCGTCTTCGTCTGTAATATCATTTTTCTGGATGTTGAACTGATACTGGTCCTGATAAGCCACGTACATTGCCAGATCAATGATGCCGAAATCAACGCTTCCGTCTTCAATATGCTGAAGCATAACCGGTGTTTCTGCTTCTGTATAGCTGATATTGATGGTCTGATCCGGGTTGTCTTCATTCCATTTTTCCACTGCGGTGGTTACACTGACACCGCTGGAACCTTCAAATGTCAGACCGGCTGCATCGGCGAAGGTAGTGACAGGTTTGGCATCTTTTTTTGTGACGAAGACATAACTGATCTTGTCATAAGGATAGCTGTACAGGTAGGATTCGGAACGTTCCGCGTTATATGAGAAATTATTGCATGCAATCTGGTAGGTGCCGCTGGTCACTCCCGAGAAAATAGAAGCGAAATCAGTAACAACGAATTCCAGATCATACTGGGGGAGACGGCTGAAGGCTTCTTTCAGAATCTCACAGTCGTATCCGGTTACGTTATTGTTTTCATCTACAGTGGTATAGGGATTGGTGCTTCCGCTGGTAGCAGCATAAATGGTAACAGCATCGGTATTTCCCTGATCTGCGGTCCGGCTGTCTGCCGTGCTTTCCGCAGAAGCAGCGCCCGCATCGCCGGATGAACCGGATGTGGAAGCATCGCCGGAATTTCCGCATCCGCCAAGGCCGACAGTCAGCAAAGCAAAGGTTAATCCGGTGGTTAAAAATCGTTTCAGCAATGTTTTTTTCATAGTCAGTTCTCCTCTTCATGGTGTCTTAAAAATTTTTCATCAGGTGTACGGCTTAAAAATCTTCTGGTCTGCGGTGCTGACCAGATTCCTTCATAATCAATCTGATCCACAAAACGGGCGTTGAAGGAATTGAACAGGTAAGGGCTCCGTTCTTCCCGTGAGAAATCTCTGAAATAGGTATTATTTTTAAATGCAGGGATTTCATACAGGTCTCTTGCGTATGCCCAGATGTTTTTATATTCGGTCATGCGTTTCTTCTGCGGTCCCAGATTGCGGTAGTAATAGGAATCCCATCTGGCCAGTGTGACAAAGAAACGGACGTCACTGTCGGTTACATAATCCCCGAACAGGAAACGTCTGCTTTCCAGCCTTTCATCCAGTTTATCCATGGCACTGAAAAAGTCATCGTATGCTTCCTGATAGGCCACCAGAGACTGGCAGAATGCCATACGGTAATGGGCATTGTTGATATTCGGGAACAGCCAGTCATTGAGAAGATCAATTTCCTTTCTCAGCGGTTCAGGATACAGATCCGGTGCATCCTTGGCCTGCCAGGGACGGAAAGCAACTTCAAGATAATTGGTCAGCCGGTGATAATCGTTGTTGACGATCTTGTTGGTTTTGGTATCCACCAGAGAAGGAACGGTAGCACGTCCTTTATATTCGGGATCAGCGTTCCGGTAAAATTCACTTAAAAATTTTGTTCTGGTAACGGGATCGGTGTGATCCGGTTCATCGGCAAATCCCCAGCCGTATTTATTGGTTTCTCCGGTGGAGGTGACGATTTTTACGCTGATGGCATCTTCAAGTCCAAGCAGTTCCCGTACGATGGAAGCACGGTTGGACCAGTGACAGCCCTTTGCCCAGAAAAGGCGGTAGCGTCCGTTTCCTTCCGCTTTCAGTTCACCTTCACCATCACCGAAAGGGGTGGAAAAATGATTTTTCTGGCGGATGAAAGCACCGCGCTCATCAATCTCTGAGCGGGTTTCCTGAGGTCTTGGCAGAACGCATCTTTCAGCAGCCAGTTTTTCAACCTCTTCATCGGTCCATGTTAATGTAAGCTGATTTTCTTTATTATGATTTGATTTGTTATTACCACAGCAGCTCATAGAAATTTCTCCCTTCAGATCTCAAACATATTATTCATACTTGTTTTATATGAATTTGATGGATAAAGTATAGCTCATCAGACGCTGTAAGTAAAATATCTAAAAGCTGGGACTGGTAATAGGTTTTTCTGATGGTTAAAAGCCGTGGGATGTCTGTTCAAGTATTTCCACCAGCAGGCGGACGGCGCGTTCCATTTCGTCTGCATGGGTATATTCCTGTGTGGAATGACATTGGTTCATGGCGTTGGCGATGACAAGTCCGTGGATTCCATGGGAATAAAAACGGTTGTTGTCGCTGCCGCCGAAGGTTTCCATTAATGTGACAGGCAGCTTCAGATTTTCGGCAGCCTTTACAAATATCTGGACAGCCGGTTCTTCCGGGCCGCAGCGACAGGCATCGAATTCCTTTTCGCAGATAATTTCTGCAGAGCCTCCTGCCGATTCCGCTTCCTGGCGGAAGATATCTGTTACCTGCTGCAGCCAATAATCAGCTTTTTCAGGGTTCATGCTGCGGATTTCGCCGGTCAGATACACCTCTTCCGGGACGATGTTTTTTCCGGATCCGCCTGTTATGGTTCCCAGATTTACAGTGGTATCCGGCTCTACATGGCCGAATGACAGATGGGAGATGGCTCGTGAGGCAATCTGAATGGCATGGATGCCGTTCTCCGGATTAAAACCGGCGTGGGCGCTTTTTCCTCTGACATGGATATAGAGGGACAGAATGGAAGGCGCGGCAAGTGCGGCGGTGCCCACAGGCCCGCTCAGATCCAGCACGTATGCTGTCCGGGCATGGAGCTTTTTAAAATCAAACAGCCGGCTGCCCTGACAGTAGGGCTCTTCTGCAGCTGTAAAAAGAAATTCGATATCGGGATGGGGAATGCGGTGTTCTTTCAGGATACGGATCAGTTCCAGAATTTCCGCAATTCCCGAAACATCATCGGCCCCCAGTACCGTGGAACCGTCCGATGTAATCCTTCCATCTTCATGAACGAGGGCTTTTTTACCGTTTCCCGGAGAGACAGTATCCATATGGGAAGAAAATAAAATGGCTTTTTCGTAATTGTCCTTTTCTGACGGCAGATTGCCGGGAAGACAGGTCCAGAGATTGCCGGCAGGATCTGCTTTTTCTGCCGGTACTGCTGTGTTGTCTTCTGTATCTGCAGCAGGTTTGCCGACTGTCCGGGCGTAATGTTCAGCCAGTTTTCCGGCAGAGTCGTCCTCTTCCACATGAAGTCCCAGTGTCTCCAGCTCCTGTTTCAGAAAATCAGCCATCTTTCTTTCATGGTACGATTCAGTATCAATGGATATCAGTTTCAGAAAGGTATCCACAAGGCGTTTTCTGTTGACATGTTTTTTTGTATGATTCTCTGTAACGGCTTCATCTGCTGCAGGTTTGTCTGCAGTATGTTGTATATGATTTTCCATGTAATTTTCTGTATCAGACATAGATGACCTCCAGTATTCTGTGTTATTGTATTTTAAATTGTCCTGAGTCCGGCTGCTGCCGCTGCCGCCTGAAATGCCTGATCCAGATCACGGAGCAGGTCTTCCGTATGTTCAATACCTGCCGACAGGCGCAGCAGGGAGTCGGTGATTCCGTTCTTTTTCCGGAGCGCTTCGGGTACGTCGGCATGAGTCTGGGTTAACGGGTAAGTCAGCAGGGTTTCGGTGCCGCCGAGACTTTCCGCATATTGGATCAGACGGATACTGTTCAGGATATTTTTTGCCATTTCACCGTTTTTTACAGTAAAGGAGACCATTGCGCCGAAGCCGCGGGCCTGCTTTTTCATGATCTCGTGTCCCGGATGAGAAGGAAGGCCGGGATAATAAACTTTTTTCACAAATTTCTGCGAGGTAAGCCAACAGGCAATTGCCGAGGCATTTTCTTCTGCGGCTTTCATACGGACGGAAAGCGTCTGGATTCCCCGCAGAAGCAGCCAGCTGTCAAAGGGTGCCAGCATGGGACCGGTGGTTTTGCTGATAAACCGCAGTTTTTCTGCAGTTTCTTCGGAGCGGGATATGAGAAAACCGGCAAGGGTATCGTTGTGACCGCTCAGGTATTTGGTGCCGCTGTGAATGACGATGTCAGCTCCCAGATCAAGGGGATTCTGCAGACAGGGGGACAGAAAAGTATTATCCACGATCAGAAGCGCACCGTGTTCATGAGCTGTCAGAGCCAGCTTTTCGATGTCGGTGATATGCATCATGGGATTGGTGGGCGTTTCAATGAATACGGCCTTCGTGTGTTCATTAAAGTAAGGCTCCGGATCTTCTGTGCTGAGATCCAGAGAAGAAAAGGTGATATGATTTTTTTTACTGATATGATCAAACAGCCGGATGCTGCCTCCGTAGAGATCTTCTTCAATGATCAGATGATCGCCGGGCTCAAACAGCTCCATCATAATGCTGATAGCCGCCATGCCGCTGGAACAGGCCAGCGCATCGGCACCGTTTTCCAGAGACGAAATCATCTGTTCCAGATGCTCTCTGGTGGGATTCTGCTGGCGGCTGTAATCGTAGCCTGTACTTTGTCCGAAGCCGGGATGGGCAAAAGTAGCGGTCTGAAAAATGGGATAACTGATTGCCCCATAAGGATTGGGGCCGGCATTTTCTATATGGATACATCGTGTTTCAATATTCAGAGACATGGTGTTTTCCTCCTGTAAAATATTGCTGTAGTCAGAAACTGTCCGAAAACGATTTCTGAACTCATTTCACAATATCATAGCATCCGGCCGGGCTTTTGTATAATATCTGTAACAAAGGACTGGTTATAAGGAAAAACCTATATCGGACAGGGCATTTTCCAGCTGAAGAAGCGCCTGCTCCAGTATACTTCGGGGGCAGGCAATGTTGATGCGCTCAAACAGAGCTGTTTCCTGTCCGAAAATGATGCCGGAATCCAGCCAGAGATGTGCTTTGTCGGTAATCAGCGTTTCCAGCCGGGCCGGAGTCAGGCCAGGTTCACTGAAATCAAGCCATATAAGGTAGGTTCCTTCCGGCTGGACCATGTGGATCCGGGGAAGGCGTGTTTTCAGAAAATGCTCGGTAAAATCCAGATTTCCCTTCAGATAGGCAAGCAGCTCGCGGTACCAGGGCGTGCCCAGATCATAGGCTGCTTTGCAGGCAGTCATGCCCAGAACATTGGCCTGACTGTAACCGGCAGCTGCATTTTCCCGGCGGAAACGGGCTCTCAGCTTTTCATTGGGAATGATGATATTGGACACCTGCAGTCCGGCCAGATTAAAGGTTTTGCTGGGAGAGGTGCCGACGATGACCAGATCTTCCAGTTCCTTATGAATGGACGCAAAGGGTGTATGAACCGCTCCCGGATAGGTAATGTCACAATGGATCTCATCTGAAAAAATCAGGACATGGTGGCGCAGGCAGATTTCACCGATTGTTTCCAGTTCTTCGCGGCTCCAGACTCTTCCGACCGGGTTGTGAGGACTGCACAGTAAAAAGAGCCGTACCTGATGCTCCTGTATCTTTTTCTCGAAATCTTCATAATCCATACGGTAGCGGCCGTTTTCGTAAATCAGCTGGGAATTGATTACTTTTCTGCCGTTGTCTTTGATACATTCGGAAAACGGATAGTAAACCGGCTGCTGAATGATCACGGCATCGCCTTTTTTTGTAAAGGCGCGGATGGCAGTGGAAATGGCATAAACTACACCGGGCGTGATGGTGATCCAGTCAGGATGGACATCCCAGCGGTGCTTTTCCAGAAACCATGTTCGCACTGATTCTTTGTAATCCGGTTTCGGATCTGTATATCCGAAAATACCGTGGGCGGTACGTTTCTGAATTTCGTCCAGTATTTCACCGGGCAGGCGAAAATCCATGTCTGCCACCCACAAAGGCAGCAGGTCATCCCGGCCTTTGCGCTCCGGGCCGAAATCATATTTCAAAGAGGAAGTTCCTTTCCGGTCTGTGATTCGGTCAAAATCATATTTTTTCTCATAGCTTTTATTATTGTGGTCATCGTTCTTTTTTTCTGTTGTATGTTCCATAAATTTGTCTCCCTGCTCGTAGTGTATGTGGCGTAAATTATATACTACAATACATACTAAGTCAATAGGAATAGTGAGAAAAAGAAGGGATGATCGCCTGCGGCATATTGATTTTTCAGCAAAATGATGATATGAAGTAACTGTTCAGAGCCAGGCAGATTTGTACAAAAAGTGCGACGAATGCTTGCATTCATGAGCACTTTTTTGTACAAATCTATTTGGCGGATACGCCACACCGAGGAAACACATAGTGTTTTCGAGGTTGGCTCTGAACAGTTACGTTTATTTTTTGTAGCAGCTGAAGGCGTCTTCTACCAGTTCTTTTTTGGGTGCGGGTGTCAGCAGACTGATTACCGGTACGATGATGAGGCCTGCCAGCATGGCGATGACGCCGCAGTTGATGGGGGACTGGATGATGGCGGGCAGGGTGCTTCGAAAGAGCATGTTGTAGATCATCAGCAGGGAGCCGAAGAGGAAGCTTGCCCAGCAGGCTGCTTTGGTAGTGCGTTTCCAGTAGAGGGAG
This sequence comes from Lachnospiraceae bacterium, assembly GCA_028724245.1. Classification (GTDB taxonomy): domain Bacteria; phylum Bacillota; class Clostridia; order Lachnospirales; family Lachnospiraceae; genus TWA4. Next base: position 19,745 of record JAQYDI010000110.1, on the reverse strand, counting down.
TAGAGGAACGGGGCAAGGAATGCGCCGGCCAGTGCGCCCCAGGAAATGCCCATCAGCTGTGCGATGAAGGTTACGGCTGATTTGTACTGGATCAGGGCAAGTACTGCGGAGATGGCAATGAACACCACGATCAGAACACGGATGTAGATAACCTGTTTTTTCTCACTCATGTTTTTGATAAAGTTGTCCTTCAGGAAGTCGATGGTCAGCGTGGAGCTGGAAGCGATAACCAGAGAGGACAGGGTGGACATGGAGGCGGAAAGAACCAGAATAACCACCAAAGAGATCATGAAGGGGCTCAGATTGGAGAGCATGGTGGGGATGATGGAGTCATATCCGTTTGCGGCAATGTCGATCTGATCGGAGAACAGACGTCCGAAGCCGCCGAGGAAATAACATCCGCCTGCTACGACCAGTGCGAACAGGGTTGAGATGATCGTTCCTTTTTTGATGGCGGATTCATCCTTGATGGCGTAGAATTTCTGAACCATCTGCGGAAGTCCCCAGGTACCGAGAGAGGTCAGCAGTACTACGAAAAGCAGATTCAGAGGATCGGGCCCGAAGCAGGTAGCAAAAATACCGGGTGTGGTGCTGACGGTTTCGTCGGTGACCTGAGCCAGCCCTTCCAGAGCTGCAGAGAGACCGCCTTTGCTGTTCAGTACGGCGGCGATGACCGCTACAATGCCCACCAGCATGATCATACCCTGAATAAAGTCGTTGATGGCTGTTGCCATGTATCCGCCCGCGATGACATAAACAGCTGTCAGAACAGCCATCAGAAGGATGCAGACAGAGTAATCGATATCAAATGCCATGCCGAACAGACGGGAAAGTCCGTTGTACAGCGATGCCGTGTAGGGAATCAGGAAGATGAAAATGATGACGGATGCACCGATTTTCAGGCCCTGACTGTCAAATCTCCGTCCGAAAAACTGGGGCATGGTGGCAGAGTCCAGATGCTGTGACATGAGACGGGTTCTGCGGCCAAGCACCATCCAGGCAAAGAGGGAGCCGATGATGGCGTTTCCGATACCTGCCCAGGTGGCTGAGATGCCGTATTTCCATCCGAACTGACCGGCATATCCGACAAATACAACTGCTGAGAAGTAAGAGGTACCGTAGGCGAATGCCGTCAGCCAGGGGCCGACAGAACGTCCTCCGAGAACAAATCCATTGACATCAGTCGCATGTTTTCTGCAGTACAGACCGATTGCAACGAGAAGTGCAAAATAGAGAATTAAAATTACTACTTTCATAAAAATGATTCCTTTCGTATTTCTTTTGTTGAATTTCTCTTTATTTCTTTTAAGCACTAAAGCGATAAACATCAAAACTTTAACATATAAAACCAAAAAAGTCAATAGAATATGAGCAGGATGCATAATTTCTGCATATGAAAGGTACACTGATAGAGTACTGTTCAGAACAGAAGATATGGACAGGGCAGAAAAAATATTGGCGGCTGCATAATTGACGGAAACTGTATGATTGACAAATCCGGGGATTATGGTAAGCTTGTGAAATACAGCGGGATGAGCTTACGGGAAACAGAAGGAGAGTTATGCTGCATTTGATTACTTTGTATTTTGAAGAACTGGTGGAATACTGTGTGATCATTCTGGAGTTTATCGGTTTGATCGTTCTTATGTGGAGTGCCTTGAAGAACGTCTGGGGGCTCTGCATGAGAGATCCGCATGTCCGTCTGTCTCTGGCGGAGGGAATCGCACTGGCACTGGAATTTAAACTGGGAAGCGAGGTCCTGCGGACAGTGATCGTACGCCAGACCAGTGAGCTGGTTATTCTGGGAGCAATCATTTTGATGAGAGCGGCGCTTACGTTTCTGATTCACTGGGAAATCAGAAATGAGAAAATGTAACATGTGGTGAATACGAAAGAAGGTTTGTATAGATGAAAATTCAGTATATCGGTCACAGCGGCTTTCTGGTAACACTGGAAAGCTGCAGTCTGCTTTTTGATTATTACACAGGGACGCTGCCGGAGCTTTCCGAAAACGGGCCGCTGTATATTTTTGCCAGTCACCGGCATCAGGATCACTTCAATCCCGATATTTTTTCCTTTTCGGAAATGACAGAACGGGTGGAGTATATTCTTTCCTGTGACATAAAGCTGAACGGGCATTTTTTCAGGAAATATCCGCAGGCGGTGAAGCTGCAGGAGCAGGGAAGACTTCATTCCCTGCGGGCGGATGAGAAGTATGTGATTGACAAACTGGAAATTGATACGATAAAATCAACAGATGAAGGAGTTGCCTTTCTGGTTTCGGTGCCCCGGGAGCAGATAAAAGTTTATCATGCAGGTGATCTGAACTGGTGGATCTGGCCGGAAGATACAAAGCAGGAATATCACAATATGACTGCCATGTTCGAACATTCTGTGGGCCGTCTGGCACAGCTTCTGCAGGACGATGCGGTGGATGCGGCTTTTCTGCCGCTGGATCCCAGACAGGAGCAGTATAAATTCTGTGGTATGGAATATTATCTGGAGCACATACCTGTAAAACATGTATTTCCCATGCACTGCTGGGGACGGTATAAGATTATTCCGGAGTTTCTTGAAACACACAGAGGAAGGTATCCGGAAACAGTAATTCATACGATTACGGAAAGAGGACAATGCGATGAAATTTAAGATGGTACATGAGAATTATAATGTATTCGACCTGGATAAAAGTCTTGCTTTTTATGAAAAAGCGCTGGGATTGACAGAGCGCAGAAGAAAAACGGCGGAGGATGGTTCTTTTATTATTGTTTATGTGGGCAATGATACGACACCTTTTGAACTGGAACTGACCTGGACAAAGGAATACGACCGCCCCTACAATCTGGGTGATGAAGAATTCCATCTGGCATTTGTAACCGATGATTTTGAGGCTTCCCATAAACTGCATGAAGAGATGGGCTGCATCGTATTTGAGAACCCTTCCATGGGAATTTATTTTATTACAGATCCCGATGGATACTGGCTGGAGATCATTCCGGAAAGATAGCGGAAAAACAAAAGAAAAACACTCTCGAAATCCGTTAGTATTATGGGATTAAATCCAATACATAAAAAACAGAAGTCAGGAAGACCGTCTGCACTCCGGAAAAAGGAGGCAGGCGGTCTTTCCGGCTTCTGTCTGAAACGCGGGAAAACATCAATGCCTGTCAGCTTTCTTATGCATATTAACGCATAAAGGTATTGATGACGTGCAGGATTCCGTCCTCGTCGTTTGATTTTGTAATGTAGTCGGCAGTATCCTTTACAATGGGCTGCGCATTTTTCATGGCAACACCCAGGCCCGCATATTCAATCATGGAGATATCGTTGTATCCGTCTCCGCAGCAGATCATGGAATCCGCTGTCAGTCCCAGACTGTTGAGCAGCTTCTGCAGAGAGTAGGCCTTGTCAATATTCTGGGGCATGATCTCAAGGAAAAAGGGTTCGGAAAAATAGATATTCAGCAGGCTGCGGAACTGATCCTGCAGTTTTTGCTGGATTTCCACCAGAATATCGTGCTCACCGGGGATCAGAATCTTATTGACCGGAAATGTCAGGCTTGAAACGAAGTCATCCGTATGAACGATATCCATTTTATTGATGGAGGATTCCAGTTCTGTGTATTGATTTGCTTTCAGACCGGAAAGGATGCACTGTTCGCCGTAGGTGAGAATATCAACGCCGTCATATGCGCTTACGGTATCATAAATGGGTCTGATGACGGAAGCGGGGAGTGTGCGGTTGTAAATGATATTGCCGGTGGAGCATTGGGTAATGCGCGCACCGTTGAAGGAGAGCGTATAGCCGCCGAAACGTGTCAGTTCCAGTTCTTCGGCAAGGGGAAGGACGCCGTTGACAGGGCGGCCGCTGGCCAGAACAACAATTTTGCCGGCTTCCTGAATTTCGATCAGAGCCTTTCTGGTGGGTTCTGTGACTTCTTTTCTGGAATTGGTCAACGTACCGTCCAGGTCGAGAACAAGCATCTTATAATCCATAATTATACCTCTTTCCTGTTATGAGTGTTCTGTAATCAATCATGAATGTTTTGTAATCAGTCATGACTGTTCTTTAATCAATAATCAGTGTTTTGCAATGTGCATGATGTGTTTTTACGCACAATTATACTATCTGAAAATGGTCGTGGCAAGCATTTGAACCGGAAATCGTTCCGGTTCTTTTTCTTTTCGCGAGAAAGTGTACGGGAAAGAATATGGATAATCTGAATAGAAAATAATCTGTGATTTGCAATAACGATACAAAAAGACAATAGATATAAAAGCTGAAATCATATAAATTGTGCAACAAGACTGAAAATAAACACATAAAAGCAAAAAAACATCATAATACACAAAAAATGCCGGACTATTCCTCTGCATTGCTGCTCAGTTCGATCCGCGGGAGAAATGAAGGTTTTGAGGCAGAAGTCCGGACAGTAATATCAAAGTAAAAAAAGCATGGTGTTTTGCGGGATAATTTTATATAATATATGAAAAGGGGATTTGTGAAGGTTTATATTCTTTAAGAGGAGGGGTGCTTTATGATGACACCTAAGGAGAATTTACTGGAGGTTTTGAACTGGGGGAAACCGGAGTATGTTCCGATGACCGGGGAGTGCATATCGACGGTGGGGATGCCGTTTATCAATATGCTGGAGCAGCCGCTTCGGCAGAGTGGGTATGACGCTTTCGGTGTTCATTGGCTGGTGAATCAGGCGGGAGCCATGCATGATACCAGTCAGCTGCTTTTTACGGAAATTTCCGAGTGGAGGGATTATGTGAAATTTCCGGATCTGGATGCACTGGATTTTACGTCAACTGCGCAGGCGGAACTGGCGGGTATTGACCGGAATCGGAAGATGGTTGCCTTTTACGGAGTAACCGGTGTTTATGAACGTCTGGCGGCTTTTATGGGATTTGAGAATCTGCTTTGTGCTCTGCTGGAAGATCCGGATGAGTGCCGTGCTTTCTTTGATGCCATGGCTGACTGGAAGATCAAACTGTTCCATAAGTTAAACGAGGCATATCATCTTGATATGTATGTTTATTTTGATGATGTGGCAACGGTCAGAGGTCTTTTTATGTCGCCTGAAACCTATCGTGAAGTGATCAAACCGGCTCAGGCAAAGATTGCCCGGGCAGTGCTGGATGAAGGAGTTCGCTTCTGTATGCACTGCTGCGGCAGATGTGAAGATATCATGGAGGATTTTGTGGAGATTGGTGCTACCGTCTGGAATTCTGCCCAGACAGTCAACGATCTGAAAGGGATTCAGGAACGTTTCAGAGGAAGACTGGTTATTGAAGGCGGATGGGATACGGAAGGTCCCTGCAGCCTGATCGGGGCATCGGCAGATGATCTCCGGGCAGAGGTTCGGAGAAATATGGAGGAATACGGCAGAAACGGAGGTTTTATCCTGCTGCCGACGATTCTGAATCAGAAAGGCAATTCTCTTATCGTAGGAGATGACCGGATGCCGGCACTGCTTGATGAATACGAAAAAACAAAATACTGTTTCTGATAGAACGGCAGAAAAGAGCAGCAATAGAAAGAATAATGGTTCTGAAAAATCTGAAGACTGAAAGCAGAATCATGATCAGAAGACGAAAACAATAATCAAAATACTGAAACAAAACCGGATAATCGTGAGAAATTTTTTCACAGTTATCCGGTTGCTTGTTTTTATTGTTCATACAGTCTGACAACCGGCGGGAATGCTGTAGCAAAATTTTAATAGGATTTTAATGGATTTTATGAATTATCCTGCTATGATAAAAATATAACAAAAACAGATGTGTCCGGGCGATGAATCAGATATGGAATGAGAGTTCAGCTGCCGGGACAGGATATCCATATACACAATCGGATGGAGATAAAGGAGAAGTTTTATGAACGGTTACTATTCTACAGAAATTGATGAAGCGATTGCTGCCGGCCGGCGGGCGATCAGTGCGCTGGACCGTGCGGAATCCGCATTAAGCGGAGCCCGGAGTTTTGGTCTCTGGGATATGTTTGGAGGCGGTTTTCTCAGCGGCATGCTGAAACATTCCAAGATGAATGAGGCGCAGCACGAACTGGAAAATGCCCAGAGAGAGCTGGCCCGTTTCAAGAAAGAACTGGCAGATGTGCAGATGACGGGAATCATTAATATCCGTTTTGACGGACTGGTTAAATTCGTTGATCTGTTTTGTGACAACGTGCTGGTTGATATGATGGTACAGTCGCGGATCAAAGAAATGCAGAATAATCTGAGAGAAACCAGACGTCAGGTGGTTGATACGGTCAATCGTCTGGAACGATATAAAATGGGAGGCTGAAAAGATGTTCTTAACCACATTGCTGATACTTGCAGTTATTATATTTATTATTGCAGTTGTTTTTTCGGCAGCAGGCCTGCTGCTCAGGATCCTGTATTTTCTGTGTATTGCACTTCCCTTTTCCATATTGCTTGGAGCGCTGGGAATCGTTTTCTGCTGTACAATTATCGGGATTCCTCTTGGACTGGCATGTTTCAGAGGAGCAGGATCGCTGTTTTTTTCGTTTCTGTAGTTGCTCAGGGTGCCCACGGCTGAAAAACCGTGGGTTTTCTGTTTTAATGCGCTTTTATTTTAAGGATTTCTCTGTTTTTCAGGCAGAATCGATTGATCCTGCCGAATGGTAAAGCATGCTTCGATCAGTGCCGGTATTTCCTCCAGTGAATCGCAGATTTGGAATATATGAGGTTTCAGATTTTCCTCCGGTTGTACCAGATCGGGAACCATGACCGGATAAAGACCGGCGCGGGAAGCGGAAAGAATACCGTTCGGTGCATCTTCCAGTGCCATGGCTTTACAGGGGGCAGTTTGAAGCTGTCTGCAGGCTTCCAGATAGATATCCGGCTCCGGTTTGGAGTGCCGGATCATGCTGCCGTTAATGACTGCCTGAAAATAATCTTCCAGATGGTTTTTGGACAGATTGCCAAGTACATGTTCGGCACTGGAACTGGATGCAACGGCGGCTTTGATGTGGTGCTTTTTCAGGTAATCAAGGAGTGAAACCAGACCAGGTTTCAGGGGAAGGCCGTTTTTTTGGGTTTCCTCAAAGTAGATGCGCCGGTAGGTTTCCAGAAATTGTAAAAAGGGAAAATCCGGGCCGTACTGCTCCAGAAAATAGGCTTCCCGCCGTTTCCGGTTCATGCCCAGCGTATTGGGCATGTGGAAACCCAGGGGGCCGTAACCCATTTCTTCTCCTGCTTTATCCCATGACAAAGCGACAAAACGCTCGCTGTCGATCATGAGTCCATCCATATCGAAGATAACGGCTTCCAGAAAAGGACGGGAGCCGGAAACAGAGCTGTTTATGTTCATATCCATATCCATGGGTGATTCCCTTTCAGTTTTGTTGATCGCAGTATTCGGGATAATGATCGAGATAATATTCCATGATCACTGCTGCATTACGGACCAGATGGGGGCAGGGGCGGGAACTGTAGTAGGCGGCAGTCCGGTCCTGGGGGCGGGCCTGCTTTTCCGCTTTTTCAATTCCCAGCAGCTCCCGGCAGATGATCGTTCCCTGTTTCTCACGGAAAATGTCAGCCAGCATGCGTACGGTCCGGTAATTTTCTTCTTTGGCATCGGAATCTTCCGGGTTTGTGTTGCCGTTGCACAGGCTGACCAGTAACGCCATGCCGGAAACAGCACCGCATACTTCACGCATACGGCCGATGCCGGCGCCGAGAGAGCAGGAAAGCTTCAGCGCAGCTTCACGGGATATACCGAAACGGGGAGCAAAGGCTGCAAACACCGACTGGCAGCAGTTGAAGCCTTCCATAAACAGCGCTTCGGCCTGTTTTGTACCGGCAGAGCTGCGCTGCCAGTTGATATCGTTAAAGGTAATTGAAATCATAACAGTAGTCCTTTCTTTTTCAGATATGCTCGTTTGCTGCAGGGCAAAACAGCTGATGCAAGTTTATCAGCTTTTGACAGGAAAGACAAGTATCCGGAGGCAGCAATTTCCCTGTTTCCGAAATTACAATATTACATAGACTAATAGAGAAGCAAATATTTTCTGTGAGAAAGGAGATAGGATATGGAACCGAATCGTTCAAAACGCGAGATGGGCAGGTATCAGCAGGGCAGGGGATCCCAGCCGCGTTCCGGAGGGAACCGGTATCCTGTACAGGAAGGCTGCGGATACGGAAATTCGCCTGAGAAAATGGATCAGTATCCCCTTGCCATGGCTTATGTGCCCTGGCAGAAATTCGGAAAAACCTATGAACTGGAAAAGGCGTTCCGGACAGGAACGATTTTCCCGGAACTGGATCAGCCGTTTATGAGAGCGAGGTGCAGGGAGAGATGAGAGAACGGAGTGAATTGATGCATCAGATCTGTATGGTTGGTTTTGCACTGGATGATGTGACACTGTTTCTTGACACACATCCTCAGGACGAACAGGCTTTTGCGTATTATGAAGAACTGCAGAAACGGTATGAGGAGCTTCGCAGAGAATATGTTTCCATGTTTGGCCCTCTGAACAAATATGATGTGAATACCGGCAGGCCCTGCAGCTGCGGTGATGGCCGGTACCGCAAGGTTACATGGTCCTGGGGTGAATGCCCCATGCCCTGGGAAGGAGGCTGTTGAGTATGTGGGTATATGAAAAAAGACTGCAGTATCCGGTCAATATCAAAAATCCCGATCCGCAGATGGCACAGGTGATCATTACGCAGATGGGCGGTCCTGACGGAGAACTGGCGGCGTCCATGCGGTATATCAGTCAGCGCTATGCCATGCCGAACTGTGAGGTTGCGGGGCTTTTGACCGATATCGGTGTATCGTAAGTGATATTGCGCATTTACAGAAATTGTTATTCCGAAATCTGTTTTCCCGGCATACCGGCCGGAATCGGGGAAATACTGTTAATGTCTCCGCAGTCAGTTGTTTTGGTTTGTTCTGCGGGGTAAGAAAATTTTTGGGATGTCATTTCAGAAGAAGCAGGAGGAAGACATGATCAATTCGGAGAACAGATTGAAAATACCGCCGGACTCCGGTTTTGAAGGCGGAAATGGGATGGAAAATCACCGTTCGCTGGCCATGGCGTATGTTCCGTATCAGCAGTTTGGTGAAATATTTGATTTTTCAGAAGCCATGGAAAAGGGGACGGTTTTTCCGGGATTGTACAAACCGTTTCAAAAAGAAGCGTGTGGGGATCATAAGAGGCGGACAGAAACGGGAAACGGGCAGAAGGAACTGCCTGTACAGATCTGTGAACTGGGTTTTGCACTGTATGATCTGACGCTGTTTCTGGATACCCATCCGGAAGACAGCGATGCGGGGGCTTTATTTGAGAATTATCTGCAGAAATACCGGGAAATCCGAAAAGAATTTACCGGGACTTACAGGCCGCTGGGGGCACTGGATGGAAATGGTGGACAGCTTCCGGCGCAGTCATGGGGGCAGAAACCGATGCCCTGGGAAGGAGGCTGCTGATCATGTGGTTTTATGAAAGAAGGTTGGAATATCCGGTCAATATTAAAACACCCAATGCGAAGCTGGCACAGGCGATCATTTCCCAGCTGGGCGGTCCGGATGGAGAACTGGGCGCTTCCATGCGATATCTGAACCAGCGTTATTCCATGCCTGTTCTGCAGGTGGCCGGTCTGCTGACGGATATCGGCACGGAAGAACTGGCCCATATGGAAATCATATCGGCGATTCTCCATCAGCTGACGAAGGGGCTTACCATGGAAGAAATCAAACAATCCGGGTTTGACCGGTATTTTGTGGATCACACAACAGGTGTCTGGCCCCAGTCCGCAGGCGGTGTGCCGTTTTGTGCTTCGGAATTTCAGTGTACCGGTGACGCAGTTACCGATCTGTTCGAGAATATGGCGGCAGAGCAGAAAGCAAGAACCACTTATGACAATATTCTGCGTCTGTCGGACGACCCCGATGTGAGTGATCCGATCCGGTTTCTGCGTGCGCGTGAAATTGTACATTTTCAGCGCTTCGGAGAAGGTCTGCGTATGGTACAGGAACAACTGGACTGCGCCAATTATTATGCATGCAATATTTCATTTGACTGAAAAACGGACCGGCGTCTTTTGGCGCCGGTCCGGCAAATGTTTTTTCAAGAGAAAGATTTACTTTGCGGTAGCGGCAGATACGCCGGTTTTATTGTAGCTTCCCCATACTTTTCCCGAATCGGACTTTGCATAGGCGCGTACGGTAAAGGTGTATTTGGTGCCGGATTTCAAGCCGTTTATCTTGACCCAGCGTGTGGTGGATTTATAATCACCCTGTTTCACCCATTTACCGTCTTTTTTCATATAGATACGGTAACCGTCAGCTCCTGTTACGCCCTTCCAGCTGACTTTGATGGAACTGCGGCTGACTGTCTGGGCTTTGACAGAAGGCGATGCCGGCATGGTTACTGCAGATACGCCGGTTTTATCGTATTTGCCCCATATTTTTTCTGAACCGTTTTTTGCATAGGCACGTACGGTAAAGGCATATTTGGTACCGGCTTTTAAGCTGCCGATTTTGACCCAGCGTGTGGTGGACTTGTAATCGCCCTGTTTCACCCATTTACCGTCTTTTTTTACATAGATGCGGTAACCGTCAGCTTTTTTTACACCTTTCCAGCTGACCTTGATGGTCGTTGCGTTAACTGTTTCTGCACTGATGGAAGGAGCAGAAAGACTGACAGTTTTTTCTGTCTTTGCTGGTGTTTCGGGAGAAGAAGGTTTTTCAGTTTCTGCCGGCTTCGTCTCTTCTGGCTTTGTTTCTGCCGGCTTTGATGCGGCTGATGCAGTGTATGCAGATGCACCAGTCGGGTCATAGGAACCGGGAATCAGTTTGGAACCATCTTTCGTAAGCACTGCAACTGTAAATGTGTACTGTGTATCAGGCTTCAGTCCCCATACATTAACCCAGCGCGTGGTAGATTTGTAGTCACCCTGCGTTTTCCATGTATTGCCGTCTTTCTGATAAATACGGTAACCGTCAGCACCTGTTACTCCTGTCCAGCTGACTTTGATCGTATTGGGACCAACAGTCTGCGCACTGACAGCAGGTAGTTTTGTGCCGGCGGCTTTTGCGGTAAGAGATGTGGTTCCGAGCCCTGCTGCGGTGAGCAGAACAGCCATAAGCAGGCCAAGCAGAGTCAGTTTTCTTTTTCTGTAAATGTTCTTCATAATCAACATCCTTTCTTCATATAAATTTGATTTTCTTTTCCATTATTGTATTACAGGGTGTGCAGGGCAATCAACGCAGTTTCTGTTAAATCTCTTTTCTCCTGTACTACATTTATATTAGCCAATTGCTACAAAAATTAAGAAACATCCGGATATTTTAAGAAAATAAAAAGAATATTAAGAAAGATATAAGTCCTGCCTGAATAGAAATGGAATAAAGCTTTATCAAGGCGGTAAGAAGGATGGAAACAGGGAAAAACAGGGAGGTATCTGCAGCCGGCAGTCCTGATGGAATCGAACTGACCGATTCAGAAAAGAAGAGATTTCAGCGGCTGTATCAGGAAGGAATCTGCAGGGAACTGCACAGGCGGGGGCTGCTGACGGAAGATCAGCTGAATACGCTGTTTAACCGGATCTCCGACAGCCGGGGAGGTAATCCGGAAGAGAAGTTCTGCGATGATCAGGGAAAAACTGCCTGTGGTTTTCAGGAGAAAACAGTTTGCGGTGAGCGGAGAAAAACCGTCTGCAATGTTCAGGGGAGGGCGGCTTTATGGACAGAATGCAGAGAAAAAAATTAAAAACAGCTGCATACTGCAGAGTTTCCACCGATACGGATGAACAGGCCGGGTCTCTGGAAAGTCAGCGAAGCTATTTTCAGGAATATATTGCCTGCCGGGAAGATATGGAATTTTCCGGAATTTATTATGATGAGGGAATCAGCGGTACACAGACGGCAAACAGAAGGGGATTTAACCGGATGATGGACGATGCCCTGCATCACAGGATCGATCTGATCCTGACAAAGGAAGTAAGCCGTTTTGCCAGAAATACGGTGGATACTCTTTCGTGCACCCGCAGGCTGCGGGCTGCAGGTGTCGGCGTAATTTTTACGATCGATCAGATTGACACGAGACAGCCTGACGGTGAGCTGCGTCTGACGATCATGGCCAGTATGGCGCAGGAAGAAAGCAGAAAAACCTCGGAACGGGTCAAATGGGGGCAGAAGCGCCGGATGGAGCAGGGGGTTGTATTTGGCTGCAGTCTGCTGGGATATACGGTAAAAAACGGGAAAATGGCAATAAATGAAGCAGAAGCCGGAATCGTCAGAGCGATTTTTGAGAAGTATACAAACGAAGGGAAGGGGACTTATGTGATTGCAGGAGAATTAAAAGAAGAAGGTATGTATCCCCGGAAAACGGACAACTGGAATCCTTCCGTGATCCTTAAGATTCTGCATAATGAAAAATATGCAGGGGATCTTTGTCAGAAAAAGACGTACACGCCGGATTTCCTGACTCATCGGAAAGTGCGCAACCGCGGCGAAGAAGAAATGATCTGTATTTCCAATCATCATGAAGCAATTATTGATCGCAGGCTGTGGAACCGTACGCAGGAAGAGCTGCGAAGGCGCTCCCATGCAGGCGGGGTGAAAGAACGGTACAGCAGCCGCTACTGGTGCAGCGGAAAGCTGTACTGCGGCATATGCGGAAAAAAGTTTGTCAGCCGGACCCGGAAGCGGGGAGACGGCAGGGTATACCGGTCATGGAGATGCGGTGAAGCGGCAGCACATGGAGCATATAAAAAAAGGGCAGACGGCAGCATGACCGGATGCAGCAGCCGGTCGTTTAACGAGCAGTCGCTTCTGTCCGGCATGCAGTACTGCCTTGATCTGATTCCGGTAGACAGGGAAGAAATAAAAAGGAGAATTCTCAAAAACACCTGCGCGGTAAGTACGGAAGAGGAGAGAAAGCAGATCGAAGCGTATCTGGCAGAGTTTTCCGGGGGTATGCATCCGGAAATGCTCTACCGGACCATACTGGAGCGGATGGTTCTTTATCCGGACCGCAGAATGGAAATTTATCTCAAAGGTCTGCCCTGTGGGTTCAGGCTGCACATTTCCACAGGGGGGAAAATGGAACAGTATAAAACAGTGGTGCATGGCATGGAATATCTCAAACCGGACATCTAAAGAGCGAAAACAGATAAAGATAGAACAGATAAAGGGGGCAGTTTCGATGCTTCTACAGGTACAGAAGAACTTGCGCATCTGGAAATCATCAGCGCTATCGTCCACCAGCTGACAAGAAACCTGAGTATGGAAGAAATCCAGGCCTCCGGTTTTGATAAATATTTTGTGGATCACACAGTGGGTCTGTGGCCCCAGTCGGCAGGAGGGATTCCTTTTAATGCCTGTGAATTCCAGTCGAAGGGTGATCCCATTACTGATCTGGTGGAGGATATGGCAGCAGAGCAGAAGGCCAGAACCACTTATGACAATATCCTCCGTCTGGCAAAGGATCCGGATATCTGCGATCCCATCCGTTTCCTGAGGGCGAGAGAAGTGGTGCACTTCCAGCGGTTCGGCGAAGGACTCCGTATGGTACAGGAGCAGCTGGATTCCAGAAACTTCTATGCATGCAATCCTGCATTTGATAAGAACTGCTGAGTATGCTATAATGCTGTCGTATTACAAAAGAAAGGAGATTCACATGATCGATACGATTATAAGTTTACTGATAGGTGCTCTTGCCGGCTGGATTGCAGGTAATATTATGAACAGCGAGGGCGGTTTTTTCCGAAACATGGTACTGGGTGTGGTCGGCGGTGCAGTCGGCGGGTTTGTATTCCGCTTTTTCGGATTTTATGCGCACGGAATGATTGCGAATATCATTGTATCTGTCATCGGAGCCTGTCTCTGCATCTGGTTCGGCAGAAAATTTTTATAGCTGTTCAGAGCAGGCCGTGCCTGTAAAAGTACTCTGAACAGCATATTTCAGAATTTCCGGCAGACGGTTTCAGAAATGGAACCGTCTTTTTGTTTCCCTGCCGATTTTTTTCGGATTGAGACAGATGCCGGCGATCAGGATCTCAAACGTAATGATCAGTGCAGCAATTCCCGGAAAAGGATGCGTGATCAATCCTGTCAGCCAGAGCGGGAGCGCAATCAGACCGATTGCTGCATAGAGAATCTGGAACATGAAATAGCCCTGCCAGTTCATGGGGTCATAAAACATGAGAAACAGATTGGCGGCGCATGCGGTAAGCAGAAGCGCCGGGAAACCGTAATTCAGGGACTGCCCTCCGTAACCAAGTATGATGTCGGTCAGGATGTACAGAATTTCCAGCGCCAGAGTATGACTCAGGATCCGCGCTGCCGGATTGATGTTGAAGCGGATAAAAAAGCGCAGGGAAAGCCAGCTGTAAAGAATTCCGCCGTCCACCGGTACAGACCAGCCTATTCCGTTGTAATGGGTAAAATTATAGCAGGTCAGTCCTGCACCCGTAAACAGGGTGATCAGGATATACCAGCGCATGAGCAGGCGGAAGGAACGGGAAGAATCGGGAACCTGAGGATAGGGGGTATCCTTCGGCGGCTCATGAATCCCGTTGCCTTCGATGGTAAGTTCCACGCCGTCTTCTTTCAGAAAACTCCAGAATGCGTCCTCCAGACGGCTGTTTTTCCATACGGTACTGATGGTAAAAATGATTTCATCGCGGAAGGAGGCAGCTACACATTTCACCGGCTGGGATTTTGACGCTCCCATGATAAAATGAAAATTCTGTATATACGGTTCATATTCCGGTTTCATTCTGATGATTCCCAGATTGGACAGCGTGGTTGTAAAGCTTTTGGCAGACCGGCTGTAGAGAAAACGGACACCGATTGATTTCACAGGAAGAGGTATCAGACGTACAAGCAGATTTTTTTCATTGGATACGTTGTAGGAAATCTGCTGCTCCAGCTTTTCCGGGTCGGCTTTTCTTTTGAAATCTTCTGTCAGAAGCCGCAGTACTTCTTCAAAAGTCAGAGGATTGTCCTGCTGAAACCGGACCTGAGGCAATACAATGCTGAAAAAATTCATGGTGGTTTCCGAGGGGAAAAACTGCCGCAGGTTCACCGGAATGTTCAGGCAGATGGTATTGTCTTTACCTTTACCGGCCAGATATTCCCTGTAAATGGTATAGACCAGGGCGGCGGCCAGATACTGGGTGATGCTGACCTGATGCCGGGAAGAGGCAGCCTTCACCGAAGCGATTTTCAGATGTCCGTGAATGACGGAACTTTTGGGATAATCCAGCTCGGGCTGACTGATCTGATAGGCTCTGCTTTTTTTATATCCCTTTACCTTCTGTCTGCGGTAGTATTTCAGGTAACTGTCTTCGCATGCATTGGAAATATCTTCCAGCGGAAAATCGGATTCACCGGAAGGGCCGCGTGGTTCCTGAGCTTCAGAATATGAGGAAGAATCAGAATCCGGCGATGGATCATTTGCGGCAAAGTCCTCCGGGTGGGCCAGTCTGAGATACCGGGCGATCAGTTCCTTCATGAACTGGATCGCTCCGAATCCATCTGTCAGTGCGTGGAAAATTTCAAGATATATTTTATTCCGATAATAGCCGGTCCGGAAAAGGTAGGAGTGATTTTCATACCGTCTGATGAAACGGCAGGGATAGAACTGCTCTTCCTCCACACAGGGCTTTCGCCTGTTATGTTCCATATAATACCAGAAAATTCCGGTGCGCAGCTGAACCTTAAAAACTTCAAAATGAGGAAGTACCTGTCCGAGGGCTTCTTCCAGAAGCGCAGGCTGTACTTCCTCGAAAAGAACTGCTCCGATGCGGAATACACCGCTGAACTGCAGATTATTGATAACCGGAAATATGTTGGCTGTATTGTCCAGACGGTGCCATTTGAATTCGTCAGAATGTTTTTGCATGGAGTCCTCCGTATTACTTTTTTCTGTCAGAACCGGTGCGAAGAATTGCCTGACAGAAGTACTTCCGGCGGATTCTGCCGGTTGAAAGGTCAGCGGTAGATGCCGTTTTCCAGCTCGTCCATCCACATGAGCAGATCATAGCTCTTGTCGTCAAACAGCTTGACGATGATGCCGTAGGGATCGGAATCGCCGGAAAATGCATTGGCTTCGTCCGTATCCACATGCATGGCCAGACGGAAATTTTTATGTACGCGGACAACCACATCGGCAAAGATCATGGCGCGTTCGTAGCTTTTGGTAATGACACAGACCAGGTCGTTGTCGGAAACATTCATATGGATGGCCTGCTCCGGTGTCATGTGAATATGTCGTTTGGCAACAATGACACCGCGGGGAATCTCCAGCGAACCCCGGTCACTGATCAGCGTACAGCCGGGAGTCAGTGCAGTATCCCCGGACTGGCGGATGATGCCGGGAATGCCCAGCTTGCGGGAATCGGTGAGGGAAATTTCTACCTGTGTTTCTTTTCGGAAAGGGCCCAGAATACTGACTTTTTCAAATTCGCCCCGGGGGCCTTTGACGGTCAGATGCTGCCCGGAAAGGTACTGCCCCGGCTGGCTCAGTTCTTTTTTGACGGTCAGCTGTGCCCCGGGACCGAATAATTTTTCAAAATCCGCCTGACTGATGTGGATATGACGGGCAGAGGTTTCGATGGGAATCTTATATAACATGAGAACAAGTCCTTTCTATTAAAAAACGTAAATCCATTGCAAAAATGTTATCAGATAATACAAATAAAATCAAGAGGTTTTGCAATATGTAATGAATTATTGCCAGAATAAGAAAAAAATATCAAATTAAATAATCTGGTTGAATCGTCAGACAATTTATGGTATTCTTTATTCAAATAGCTTTTATCTTTTGACAAAACCGGACTCCGGATTATTCCGGTAGAGAATGAAAGATAAATGGATACTGAATCGAAGCGGAGGCTGTGGATATGAATTTCCATATGGATTGTATAAACAGAAAACTGGAAAGTATTCTGCGGGAAGGTGACTGCTGTGTGGCTTTTTCTGCCGGTGTAGACAGTACACTGGTGCTGAAGCTGGCCTGTGAGGAGGCTGTGAAACTGGGCAGAGAAGTGTATGCGGTTACTTTTCATACCATGCTTCATCCAAAGGCTGATATGGAGCTTGCCATGGAACTGGCAGAAGCGTACGGTGCAAAGGCATGTACACTGCAGGTGGATGAGTACGAGATCAGTGAGATCCTTGACAATCCACCGGACCGCTGCTTTTACTGCAAGGATTATCTGTTCCGGACTTTGAGGGCGTTTGCGCAGGAAAAGGGCTGTGCAAGCGTATTGGACGGTACCAATGCGGATGATCTGAAAGTATTCAGGCCGGGCCTTCTGGCGCTTCGTAAGAATGGAATCGTCAGTCCGCTGGCGGAGTGCGGTATTACCAAGGCGCAGGTCCGCAGTCTGGCGGCTTCTCTGAATCTGGAGACAGCATCGAAGCCTTCAACGCCCTGTCTGGCAACCCGGCTTCCCTACGGCGACCGGCTGGACAGGGAACTGCTGAAACGGATCGAGGCGGGAGAAGCATACATGAAATCCCTGGGATTTCATACTTCACGGCTCAGGGTGCATGGAACAGTTGTAAGAATTGAAGTGGAGCCTGAACAGTTCGGGCTTCTGGCTTCATGCAGAGAAGAACTGATCCGATACCTGAAAAAATTGGGATTTGCTTATATCACACTTGATCTGCAGGGGCTTCGCTCGGGAAGTATGGATGAGGTTTTGTCGGAGAAAATAAAAGCATCATTAAAAACATAATGGAGATTGGATGGGAGAGTAACACGAAATGGAGAGAAGAGGTTATTTCCATCAGAAATTCGGCGGACAGTACATGCCGGAGGTTCTGATGAATGCTCTGTCTGAGATGGAGGGGGAGCACCAGTTTGTTGCACAGGATCAATGTTTCACCAAAGAACTGGATTATTTCTGCAATGAGTACGGCGGAAGGAGGACGCCTTTATATAAGGCAAGGCTCTTATCGAAGAAATATGGCCCTGATATTTATTTTAAAAGAGAAGACCTGCTGAGCGGCGGGGGCAGCAGCTTTCAGGCAATTGCAGGCCAGATGATCATCGGAAAGAGAACCGGAAAGAACAAGGTGCTGATTCCCGTCTGCAATCCGCAGCACGGATGTATCGCTGCAGGTCTGGCAGCAGCCATGGGGCTGGCCTGCGAGGTGGTCATGCCGGAGATTACAGCGAGGAGCCATCATGAAGAAATTCTGGAGATGCAGCTGGCCAATGCGCTGATTACCATTATTCCTGGAGATTTTGAGGAGGTATGCAGGACAGCAGAGGCCTGTTGGATTGCACAGGCACCGGAGGTTGTCTATATTCAGACAAGGGCGGCCGGGCCGCATCCTTATCCGCTGATGGTGCGGGAGTACCAGAAAGTGATCGGTGAAGAACTGAAGGAGCAGATGATGGAAGCCTGTCAGAAACTTCCGGAACTGATCGTGGCGGCAGCAGGGGACGATGCCGCTGCAGTGGGGGCATTTGCTCCTTTTAAGGATGAGACAGGAGTCAAACTGATTGCAGCAGAAAGAGAAGATCATGCAGTTCTGACCCGGGGGGAAGAAGGCATTGCGGGAGGAATGCGTTCTCTGTTTCTTCAGGATGAACAGGGTGAATGTCTGCCGGGAAGAGTTTTCGCGGATATGCCCTGTCAGGCAGGAGCAGAGCCGGAACTGGCAGCCATGGCGGAGAAAAAACGGGTTTTCCCGTCTGTTGTAACGAGGGACGAGGCGATTCTTGCCGCACTGGAGGTGGCTGCGCTGGAAGGATTTCTTCCGGGAGAGAACAGCTCCTATGCTGTTGCCGAGGCTCTTAAGGCATCCAGAGATTATGCCCTGGATGAAAATATTGTAGTGGTTCTGTCAGGAAAAGCTGAAAAAAGCTGGATGGAAGCCTGCATGAGAAAGAAGGTGGAGAGATGAATCAGCTGAACAGAATTCTGACAGAAAATCAGGAAACAGGAAAGAAACTGATGGTGCTCCGTATGGAACAGAAAGCGCTGCAGTCAGCCCCTGCCGATGAGGTGGTTTCTATTCTGAAAGAGAAGAAATTCGGGGGAATCAGTCTGATCTGTACCGACGCACTGGCGGAGTGCCTGAAACTGGCTGAAGAGCTGGCCTGCAGACAGCAGATGCCGGTCATTCTGGAAACGGGATTTCATAAGGTTCTGAAATACGGCATCGCTGATTTTGCCAAAGCAGCTGCATCGGCAGGTATTTCCGGAATCCGGATTCCGGATCTTCCTTTTGAGGAGCAGGGGCAGCTGGCTGTTTATCTGCTGGATGAAGACGGCCCTTTCCTGATCAGGGAAATCACGCCCGCTTCCGGAGACCGTATTATACAGAACATGCAGTATGCCCGCGGCTTTGTATGGTGCAGCAGCGAGGGCAATACGGAGTTTCTTTCCGGGCTGGAAGGCGATCCTCTGATTTACTATCTGTATGCTGTGGAAGCAGCGGCGACCCGCCCTGTTTTACTGGATTTCGGGAACAGATATTACAGTGAGCTGCAGGAATATCTGAACTCTGCAGATGGTGCCATTGTCGGCAGAGATCTGATCGAAACCTTTCGCAGGGACGGGTATTCTTCACGGCTGCTGAGTGAATTCTGCGGCAGATTTGAATTATAACTATAATTGAGCAAATACTGAAAATTGCACAAAGCTATCCCACCAGTTTTAGTACATCTTCCAAAGACATTCCATTGTGAATGGATTGATATAAGGCTGTTACCTGTTCTTCCCGGATTTTTCTTTGGAAGTACCG
>JAQYDI010000109.1 GCA_028724245.1 Lachnospiraceae bacterium | reverse complement strand
TATGGCTTATCTTTTCCGTTTTTACCTTTTAGGTTGTTGTTCTTTAAATGTTTTCAAAGAATTTTCAGGAAATCCATCTTCTTTCGAAGATTTCTTTAAAGGTTTTATTCTTACGTTGTTCAGTTATCAAGGTTCCTGTCGATGCTGGCCTGCGTCAGCAACTTTTGTAGTTTATCACATTTTCGTATGTTTGTCAACTACTTTTTTATTTTTCTTTTTAACAGTTTTTTCAGCGTATTGCTGTCTGCCAAACTTCAAAATAGATGTTTCTTTACAGAAACGAACGGAGAAGGAGGGATTTGAACCCTCGCGCCGCTATTAACGACCTACTCCCTTTCCAGGGGAGCCCCTTCAACCTCTTGGGTACTTCTCCATGAGCCTGAATTATCAGAATCCAATATTATAAATGTGATTGCTTTGCAATCGAGCGGAGAGGATGGGATTCGAACCCATGTGCCCTTTCGGACAAACGGTTTTCAAGACCGCCTCGTTATGACCGCTTCGATACCTCTCCATGGCTTGTCCTCCGCTTTTTCTCTCGCAGCGACGTCATTTATAATAGCACCAAACCTGTTTTATGTCAACACTTTTTTTCAATTTTTTTATTTTTTATTTGGAACGGTATGATCCGGTGCAGCATGATCCAGAATGGCCTGCCCAAGAATCAGGTCTTCCGGTGTCGTTACCTTTATATTATAATATGATCCCATAACCATATGAGAGTGGATTCCCATATAATGCTCTGCTACCATGGTATCATCCGTTACCATCGGAGCTGTCCCTGACTCCTGCTCCAGTGTCATTTTTCTATAAGCTTCATAAATCAGCGGCTGCTCAAATACCTGAGGGGTCTGAATCGTCCACAGCCTGCTGCGGTCCGGTGTTTCCACCCCCAGCAGATTACTGTCTGCTGCTTTGATCGTGTCCTTTACCGGCACTGCTGCCACACAGGCTCTGCTTTTTACCACGTCCTGCATGCAGCGCGCAATTGTTTCCTGATCTATAAATGCACGGGCACCGTCATGAATCAGTATATAATCGCTTTGTCCTGCTGCCTGAAGACCTTTCCAGACTGAATCATAACGTTCTTTACCGCCCGCAGTAATCCGGCTGATCTTCCGGAAACCGTATTTTTCCACAATTTCTTTCCGACAGTATTCAATATCATTCTCCTGCGTAACCAGTATGATATCATTGACCGCACTTTTTTCAAATGCCGCCAGCGCATAGTATAACACAGGTTTCCCATTCAGTTCCAGAAACTGTTTTGAAACTCTGGAATTCATCCGTTTTCCTTTTCCTGCAGCAAGCACAATCGCAGTATACCGCATGTTATTCCCTCCCTATGATTAATTTCAGGTCATTTTCAGCATTGACCAGGTCCAGCACACATAACACACACACCGCCGGTTTCAATATGCGCAGCAGATATCTTCAAATTTAATGCCGACTGCTGCCGTTGTTACCGTTCTCCCAGTTTCAGATTAGGGACTGCATTTAAATCCCATCCGCTGCGGACACCATTTTTGTACTCATAGTATCCTGCCGCACCAATCATAGCTGCATTATCCGTACAATAGATGGGAGAGGGATAGCAGAATTTCAGCCCTTCTTTTTCACATGCCGCTGCCAGCCCTGCGCGAAGTGCCGTATTGGAAGCCACACCTCCGGCCAGAACGATCCGGTCATATCCGAATTCTTTTGCCGCACGAATGGCATGATCGGTCAGGATATCCACTACCGTTTTCTGGAAAGATGCCGCAAGATCTGCATGGTTTACTTCTTCTCCGCGCATCCTCGCCTGATTAATATAATTCAGTACAGCAGATTTCAGGCCGCTGAAGCTGAAATCATAAGGTGATCCTTCTACTTTTGCATGAGGAAAGACGATGGCATCGGGATTCCCTTCCCGGGCACAGCGATCGATCTTCGGTCCGCCCGGATACCCCAGTCCAATGGCTCTTGCCACCTTGTCAAATGCTTCACCTGCTGCATCATCTCTTGTCCTGCCCAGAATGCGGAATTTGCCGTAATCTTCCATTACGACAAGATGAGTATGTCCGCCTGACACGATCAGGCATAAAAACGGCGGTTCCAGATCCTTGTGCTCAATAAAATTAGCGCATACATGTCCCTCAATGTGATGAACACCTACCAGCGGCTTGTTTTTGGCAAATGCAATCGCTTTTGCTTCGGCAACGCCCACCAGCAAAGCTCCTACCAGACCTGGACCGTAGGTGACGGCCACCGCATCAATATCATCCAAAGTGGTATCTGCATCCTTCAGTGCCTGCTCAATGACCTGATTCACCTTTTCAATATGTTTTCTTGACGCGATTTCCGGAACAACGCCGCCAAACAGTGTATGAATATCGATCTGCGATGAAATCACATTAGACAACACTTCCCGCCCGTTGCGGACCACTGCAGCTGCCGTTTCATCACAGGAGCTTTCAATCGCAAGTATTGTTATATCTTTATTATCATTCATTTTTTTCACCTGTCCTGTTTTCCGTTTCTTCATCCTCAAAGCGAAGCTCCAGACTTTCTCCGTCTGCCGCTGCCCAGGCTCCCGGGAAAATTTTCCTTATATTGCCCATATAATTTTCGGGATAGATCAGCGACGGGCTGTAATGAGTCAGCCACAGACGGGCAGGCTGCGCCTCTTTTGCCAGATTAGCTGCTTCATAAAAAGTCATATGTTTGTACTCTCTGGCTTTTTCAATCTTTTCCTTTTCTCCGTACATACCTTCACAGATAAACAGGTCCGCCCCTTTCGCTTCTTCAGCAATAACAGGAACCGGCCTGGTATCAGTACAATATGTCACTTTCAGACCTTTTCTGGGAGCACCCATAACCTGATCCGGGGTATAGGTCACCCCTTCATATTCCACCGCGTTGCCTTTCTGCAGCGGATTCCAGTACTGTACAGGCAATCCCAGCGCTTTCGCCTTTTCTACCTGAAACTTGCCTTTACGGCTCAGACTCACACTGTAGCCATAGCAGGTCACGTTATGATTCACCCGAAAAGCCCTGATCTCATACGGGCCGACCGTAATATCCTCCGTTTTTTCCGTCAATTCATGAAAGACGATAGAAAACGGCAGTTCCGGCGCAATCATCCGCAGTGCGCCGACAACCCGCTCCAGACCTTTGGGACCAATCATCAGAAGCGGCTCTCTGCGGTCTGCATTGCCCATGGTCAGCAGAAGTCCCGGCAGACCGCTGATATGATCTGCATGATAATGTGTAAAACACATGACATCAATCGGTTTAAAGCTCCATCCCTTTTCCTTAACCGCAATCTGCGTTCCTTCCCCGCAGTCGATCATAAGGCTGCTGCCGCCGCAGCGCAGCATCAGAGATGTGAGCCATCTTCCGGGAAGCGGCATCATACCACCGGTTCCCAATAAACAAACATCCAGCATATTATTTCTCCAGAAGGCAATTTCAGCCTTTTTCTCTCTTCTTTCCTCTTTTTACAACTATCAGAGCAGTTCTCCTGCCTCTTCTTCCTCCACCGGAATCCGGAATTGTTCGATCATCTTATTATAACACGCTTCACACAGGTCGAAACGGTGAACCATTCCGTCTCTGTCGGAAAAATATCCCCATTCCTTCCTGAATGATGCAAAATCTTCTTTCCACATGCCATTTGCCTGCAGCATGATCTTACCGCAGCAGTTGCAGGCAGCCCCTGTCATTTTCCCTTTTTCATTGTAGATTTTCATGGACTATTCCTCCCCTGTCAATCCGACATCTGTACCGTTTTTTCGTCTGTACTTCCGAAAAAACGATCTGTTTCTGTGCTGCTGTTCTCACTATAACAGATTCTCACATCCAATATCAATGGAAATTTCGGGGAATCAGTTCAGGCTTCGGGCTGCGGATCACCGGCAGGGATAAGATCTGCTCATGATCACTGCATCCTCTTCCGGCTTATGATAATATTTTCTCCGATATCCCTGAACGGTAAATCCGGATTGTTCATAAAGCATACGGGCCGGCTCATTGCTTTCACGCACCTCCAGCCAGACAGAATATATCCCGTTATCCTGTACAAAATGATCCATATGCTCCATCAGCTTCCGTCCAATTCCCTGTCTGCGGTGTCCGGGAGCTACCCCTATCCTCAGAAGTTCTCCTTCATCTGCTGCCGCCATAAAAAACAGATATCCGGCCGGTTTTCCGTCCAGTTCTGCCACAAAACTGGTATCCGGCCGGTAGTGAAGCGTATTGATCAGACTCAGTTCCGTCCATGCATCACTGAAAAGTTCCTGTTCCAGCTGTACCAGAAACGCAACATCTTCCTGTGTCATGTTACGCACAATGATACTCATAATGCATCCCCCGCCGAACCGGCCAACAGCTTTTTTTCAGCCTCCGCCAGCTGTCGTTCCGCCTGCGATACTCTCAGATAATCAGGCACATGAGCAGCTGCACTTTCAGTACGTCCTTCTTTATAATAGATCAGCCCCAGCGCTGCTACCGCTCCGGCCCGCGCACGACAGGCAAATGCCGGCGCACGGCGCAGTGAAACAGTGCAGTTCTCCTGAAGCTGCATCATATAAGCATCCGCTCCGTCTCCCGTAAGGATAACCGGCTCGCCCAGCCGATTAAGCAATTCCGCCAGATCATGTATATTGATATGACAGGCGGGCTTTACAATCTCAAACTTTTCCTCATTGCGGTAAATTCCGGCAAAAACATTCTCTTTGCGGGCATCCATCAGAGCGCAGATCAGCCCCGGCACACCGAAAATCTGATATGCCATGGCATCCAGCGTCGGAACATGGATCAGTTCCTTGTTCAAAGCCAGCCCGAGTCCTTTGGCAGTGGTTGAACCAATCCGCAGACCGGTAAATGAGCCAGGACCGCCGGACACGGCAATGGCATCCAGCGTATCAAGATCCAGCTGGATCATATCCCTGATTTCGGCAATCATGGGAAGAAGCGTCTGTGAATGTGTCTTTTTATAATCTATGGTATACTCCGCAGTCAGATGATCATCCTCCAGCACAGCTGCCGAGGCCGTCATGGCCGCACTTTCAATGCCTAATATTTTCATGAATCCTGCACCTTACTTTTTAATAAATATTCCGCCCAGCTGTTCCTTATCCTCAAAGTTCAGCGTGATTCTGCGGTAATCGAATCCGCGGGACAGATCCTTCTCAATCAAAACTCCCATCGCTTCCCGTGGAATCAGTTCTTCTATCAATTCCGACCATTCAATAAGAGATACACCTTCTCCATAAAAATAGTCTTCATATCCGATTTCATCCATCTCCTCCAGATCTCCGATACGGTAAACATCAAAATGATACAGAGGCAGCCTTCCTTCTTCATACACCTGAACAATGGTGAATGTGGGGCTGTTTACCGGCTCCGTAATGCCCAGTCCGGCCGCAAACCCCTGGGTAAATACCGTTTTCCCGGTACCCAGATCTCCATTGAGGCAGATAATCATGCCCGGCTTTGCCTGACTGCCCAGCTTATTCCCCAGTTCAAAGGTTTCGGCAGGCGATGCAGTCTCATAAACTACTGTTTTTCTCATGTTCAACCTCCGGCTTACAGTCCCTTTTTCCTTACATCCTGCGGTACCTGAGTACGCAGAAATTCTTTCAGTTCTTCTTTCTGATCTCCCAGCTGCTCCAGAGAAATGATCTGAGCATGCAGAGGATCGGGGCACAGATAAACTGCTTTTTTTGTACAGATGATCTGAAACAGATCCGACCAGCTCATCCTGCCGGTCTCCTCTCCCTGAGAAACAGAAAAGCCGTCTTTTGTTAAAATATACCGGAAGGGATTTTTATAAACCGGTGTTTTTGCAACCCTTTTCAGACATTTGTAATACAGCATCAGAGGATTGACCACTGTAAAAAGCAGTCCCAGCACAACAAGAGCCGCTGTTCCCTGTATGGAAACATCCCCCCAGGTCCAGACAGCCGCTGCCAGACAGAATACGCTGAACAGCAGCCATATTTTCCCCATAAATCCTGAATATGCATGATACATGGTAAATCCGTATAAATCTTTCGTTCCCACTT
The DNA here is from genome assembly GCA_028724245.1 of Lachnospiraceae bacterium. Lineage (GTDB taxonomy): Bacteria > Bacillota > Clostridia > Lachnospirales > Lachnospiraceae > TWA4. Next base: position 27,532 of record JAQYDI010000109.1, on the reverse strand, counting down.
TCACTTCGAATGTCATATTTCATTCCCCGCTTTTTATTTTTTCGATTCATCGATTATAACACAACTGCCAGAGGCAGTAAACCTCCGGCAGATTAAATAAAAAATCGTAACTGTTCAGAGCCAGATAAAAATCAATGAATAATCACTCTGACCCGTTTGTAGACCAGATATGTGATCAGGCTGACGATAATACCCTTGATCAGGTTAAAAGGCACTACAGCCACCAGTACAAATGTAGGAATGCTGGTGATCAGGCTGTTGACCTCGGTTCCGGCAGCAATCAGCGCTTCCATGGGCATTCCGTAAAATCTGGAGTAAAACGGAAGCAGTACATAGGCGTTCATAACCGCACCGGCTGCAGCCATGATCAATGTACCGACGGACATTCCGAGCACGGCACCCTTTTTCGTCTTCTTTAACTTATAAATAATCCCTGCGGGAAGCAGGAAGAAACATCCGATCACAAAATTCGCCACATCTCCCACATAAGCTGTGGATGTCCCCTTTAATACCAGTTTCAGCAGAATCTTGATCAGTTCGATAAGAACGCCTGCAATTGGTCCCATACTGAATGTACCGATCAGTACAGGGATCTCACTCAGATCCAGTTCATAAAAAGAAGGAGCAATAAACGGCAGAGGGAACTCAAACAGCATGAGAACTGCCGCCAGCGCTCCGAACATACCGATCTGCACCAGATTTCTGATTGATAAAATTTTTTTATTTTCCATACCTTTCCCCTCCGACTGCATGGTTATATTGCCGGACGGCTGTGCCGCGCAGTCCCTTTCATTTTCAATGATACAGTCTTGTCCGGCTGATCACCTGTCCGGCCTGAGCGGCCGCTTCTTCATATGATTTTTCTGTCATGGGTGCTGTGATAAAAGCCTGTTCTCCTTCAACCACCCCAGTCAGCACTTTTTCAGGGCAGAACAGCTTCTCACAGAGTTTTCTGTCAATGCTTTCCGGCAGTCTGACCATAAAACGGGTCGTATAGCAGCTGTAATCATCCGGTTTCAGCACGGTACTGCTCCAGGGCTCGGTTTCACATACATCCTTCAGTTTAACTGCCTCAATCACATCCGCTATAACTGCTGCCGCTGTAGGCAGTTTACCGGCACCGCGGCCGAAAAACATGAGCTGATCCACCACATTGCCTGTTACCATAACAGCATTGAATACATCCTTAACACCGAACAGAGGATGACTGCTGTCAATCATGAAGGGTGCTACCATGCTCTGCATATGGCTGTGATCATCGGACATCCGGCTGCTGGCCAGAAGCTTTATGGACATGCCCAGTTTCTCTGCATAACGGAAGTCCTCCGTTGTCACACCGGTGATTCCCTCCGTATGGATATCGGTGTAAACCACCTTTTTACCCATTGCCACAGAGGAAAGAATTGCAATCTTCCGGCAGGCATCGCTTCCTTCCACATCAGCAGAGGGATCGCGTTCCGCATAACCGAGAGCCTGCGCTTCCTTCAGTGCTTCCTCAAAGCTGACTCCTTTCTGGCTCATCTCTGAGAGGATATAATTGGTCGTTCCGTTAAGAATACCCGTGATTTCCGTTACCACATCGGGTGACAGGCAGGTATAAAGGGGACGGATAATGGGAATACCACCGCCTACACTGGCCTCAAAAAAGAAGTTGCAGTGATTTTCCACCGCTGCTCCCATCAGCTCCGCGCCATATTCCGCTACTACTGCCTTATTGGAAGTTACCACACTTTTCCCTGCCTTCAGCATAGCCATAGAAAAGGTGAATGCTGGCTCAACACCGCCCATGGTTTCCACCACAACGGAAATTTCCGGATCCTGTGCGATCACCTGATAATCATGCACAATCTTCTCCTGAATGGGATCCCCCGGAAATTCCCGGAGATCCAGTACATATTTTACAATAATTTCTTCTCCTGTTTTTTTACGGATGCTTTCCTGATTCATGGAAATGGCTTCCACCACTCCGCTTCCGATCGTACCGTAACCCATAACTGCAATTTTCGCCATAGTATTTTCTCCTTTATCATTCCTGAGTCATATCATCTTTTCGGATCATATCATCACTCTCTGGATAATAACTTCAATTCACAGATTCCTTCCAGATGTTCAATTGTTGCCACCATGTCCTGAATATCCGTACCCGAAGACAGCACATCGACGCTGATGGTCAGAGAAGCGACTCCATTTACCGGAATTGCCTGCAGAATCGTCAGAATACTTGCCTGATAATCTGCAATCACTTTCAGAACCTCCGACAGCAGCCCCGGAATATCTTCCATAATGATCATAAATGTAATCGTCTTTCCCTGAAGATTCTCCCGGAAAGGCATAATATCATCTTTATACTTGTAATAGGAACTCCTGCTGATGCCCACACGGTTCATCGCTTCCTGTTTTGTCATATTTTTGTCTGCTTCCAGCAGCCTTTTGGCTTCAACAACCTTCAGAAGAACTTCCGGAAGCGCTTTTTTCTTTACTATAAAATAATTATTATTTTCCGTCATACCTGTTGTTTCCTGCTTATATATAACAAATCTCCGCGTACAATATACAAATGTATGCTCTGTACAGACACCCATTTACTATATCACAATTACCGGCAGGTTTCAACCAAAACCCCGCAGCTGTCCGCATGATACAAATAAAATACTGTTCAGAGACAAATAGATTTGCACAGTAACAGAAAAAGGAACCAACCTTATAAACCATATAGGCTGGCTCCTCTCTGGCTGAATATTATTCTCCGGCTTCGCTGCCGCCGTTCTTCTTCCATTTCAGAAAAGCACTGATAAACGGATCCAGTGCACCGTCAAGTACAGCATCCGCATTGCCGCTTTCACATCCTGTACGATGATCCTTGACCAGCGTATAGGGCTGCATAACATAGGAGCGAATCTGGCTTCCCCAGGCAATATCCTTGATATCTCCCCGGATGTCCGATAATTTCTCGGCATTCTCCTGCTGCTTCAGAAGGAGGAGCTTTGCTTTCAGCATCTGCATTGCCTTATCCTTATTCTGGAACTGAGAACGTTCGTTCTGGCATGTTACCACAATATTGGTAGGAAGATGCGTGATACGGATCGCAGAGGATGTTTTATTGATATGCTGACCGCCGGCACCGCTGGAACGGTACGTATCGATCCGCAGATCATCATCATTGATCTCAATATCAATATCTTCCTTGATATCCGGCATCACATCACAGGATACAAATGATGTCTGCCGTTTGCCCGCCGCATTGAACGGTGAAATACGCACCAGACGATGAACGCCCTTTTCCGACTGCAGATAGCCGTATGCATTCTCGCCGTTGACCTGAATCGTCACCGATTTGATACCTGCTTCGTCGCCATCCAGATAATCCAGCACTTCCACGGAAAATCCGTGGCGCTCTGCCCAGCGGCAGTACATACGGTACAACATGCTTGCCCAGTCACATGATTCTGTGCCGCCGGCACCTGCATGAAGCGTCAGGATCGCATTGTCACGGTCATATTCACCGGTGAGAAGCGTGCTGATACGCAGTTCCTCCAGTTCCTCCTGGAATTTATTCAGAGCTTCTTCGATCTCGGGAATCAGAGATGCATCATTCTCCTCGTATCCCATCTCCAGAAGAACCTGAATATCCTCATACTGGGATTCCAGATTCTCAATGGCTTCCACGCTGCCTTTCAGCGCTTTCATCTCCTGAACGATTTCGGTGGATTTATCCGGATCCAGCCAGAAATCGGGTTCTTCCATATATTTTTCCAGCTCGACAATTCTGTCTTTCTTAGCTGCTAAGTTAAAGTGAATCCCTCACTTCGATTAATGGTTTGTCAAGGGTTGACAGAGTATATTTGAACTGATCCAGTTCAACCATTTGATCACCTCTTTCATATTTGATTTGTAATCATTCAAAGCCGGGCTGAATTATTTTCTGCCGCAGCATTGTTTATACTTTTTGCCGGAACCGCAGGGACAGGGATCATTGGGATAAACCTTCCTGCCGGAACGCTTTACGATTCTGGGACCTGCCGAATCGTCTTTATTGGTTCCCGTTACCTTTACAACCTGAGTACGCTCTTCCTGACGTTTCGGTGTCACCGCGTACATACGGCGTACCGTCTCTTCCTGAATGGAAGCGGTCAGCGCCTCAAACATATCAAACGCGGCCATCTTGTACTCTACCAGCGGATCCTTCTGTCCGTAAGACTGCAGGCCGATGCCCTGACGGAGCTGAACCATGTCATCAATATGATCCATCCACTTGATATCAATCGTACGGAGCAGAATAATACGTTCCACTTCACGCATCATCTCGGCAGTGGGATATTCGGATTCCTTCAGTTCGTAAAGCTTCACAGCCTGTTCTTTCAGGGACTGTTTCAGCTGACCGGCATTCATCTTCTCCAGTTCTTCCTTTGTATAGGAAATCTTCAGCGGAATGCACTGTCTGATCAAACCGGAAAGCTCAGCCATATTCCATTCTTCCGGATCCTGTTCATCGGAAATGCACATATCCACCGCATGATCAATAATATCCTGAATCATGTTGATAATCACATCACGCATGTTCTCTCCATCCAGAACCTTGCGCCGTTCAGCGTAAATGATCTCACGCTGTTCATTGTCAACCTGATCGTATTCGAACAGATTTTTACGGATACCGAAATGATTGTGCTCAATCTTTTCCTGCGCTTTGCGGATGGCATCGGAAAGCGATTTGTGCGTGATTTCCTCATCCTCCACCGCAATCTTGGAAAATACGCCTATCATACGTTCGGAGCCGAACAGACGCATCAGATCATCTTCCAGAGAAATGAAAAATCTTGATTCGCCGGGATCGCCCTGACGTCCGGAACGTCCTCTGAGCTGATTGTCGATACGTCTTGCCTCGTGACGCTCTGTACCCAGAATCAGCAGACCGCCTGCTGCTCTTGCCTCATCATCCAGTTTGATATCGGTACCACGGCCCGCCATATTGGTTGCAATGGTAATGGCGCCGTGAAGACCTGCATTGGCAACGATCCGTGCTTCCTGCTCATGCATCTTGGCATTGAGCACCTCCACATCACGAATGCCTTTGTCATTGATCATCTTCCGAAGCATCTCCGTGTTCTGGATGGATGTGGTACCAACCAGTACCGGACGGCCTTTCTCATGTGCCTTTACTACTTCCTTGACAACTGCACGGTACTTCTCTTTCTGAGTTGTAAATACCGCGTCCTCTTTATCAATACGGATAACCGGTCTGTTGGTGGGTACCTCCACCACATCCATGCCGTAAATATCCTGAAATTCCTTTGCCTCCGTCATGGCCGTACCGGTCATACCCGCTTTCTTGGCGAATTTATTAAAGAAGTTCTGGAAGGTAATCGTGGCAATCGTCTTGTTCTCGCGTTTGATCTTCACGCCTTCCTTTGCTTCAATCGCCTGATGCAGGCCATCGGAATAACGGCGTCCGGGCATGATACGGCCCGTAAATTCATCGATGATCAGAACCTGATCGTCTTTTACAATATAATCATGGCCTTCCCGCATCAGATTATGGGCACGCAGAGCCAGAATAATATTGTGCTGCTTCTCCAGATTCTCCGGATCTGCCAGATTATCGATACGGAAAAACTGCTCAACCTTTTTAATACCTGCGGCTGTCAGCGTTACGATCTTGTCCTTTTCATTGACAACATAATCACCATCTTCGTCTGCTTCAGGATCTTCATTGAGCAGAAGTTCCATCTTGGTCAGTTCTGGACGGAAGGTACCGCGTACCAGCTGTCTGGCCAGACGGTCACACTGCTCATACAATTCTGAAGATTTGCTGCCCTGTCCGCTGATGATCAGAGGAGTCCTTGCTTCGTCGATCAGAACCGAGTCCACCTCATCGATGATGGCATAATGAAGATCACGAAGCACCAGATCCTTCTTATAAAGGACCATGTTGTCACGCAGGTAATCAAAACCAAGCTCATTGTTGGTTACATATGTGATATCACAGGCATAAGCTTCTCGGCGTTCTTCACTGTTCATGCTGTTGAGGACCACGCCGACAGTCAGACCCAGAAATCTGTGGATCTGTCCCATCCACTCCGCGTCACGCTGCGCCAGATAATCGTTTACTGTTACAATATGAACCCCTTTGCCTTCCAGTGCGTTCAGATAAGCCGGAAGTGTGGAAACCAGAGTCTTACCTTCACCTGTTTTCATCTCGGCAATACGACCCTGATGAAGAATAATACCACCTGTCAGCTGTACCGGATAATGCTCCATGCCAAGTACACGGCGTCCGGCTTCTCTGACAACGGCGAATGCCTCCGGCAGAAGGTCATCCAGCGTCTCCCCTTTTGCAAGACGTGCTTTAAACTCGTCTGTCTTTCCGCGGAGTTCTTCATCGGATAAGGACTCCATCTGCGGCTTTAAGGCTATTATTTTATTAACAATAGGATTTATCAGCTTAAGCTCTCGCTCACTATAGGTACCAAAAATTTTTGTAAATAATCCCATTATGAACCTCCAATAAATTCATAAACTAGATTGTACCACTGAAACGGACACAATTCAACCGGTTTTCCCAGATTCACAGGCTCTGAACTGTAACATTATGCTGCTGTCCGGACTTTATGCCGGAGAAATACAGTCTTTGACTCGAGCTGTTTTATTTCTTCAATGATTATATTTATCTTCGAAAGCAAAATGCACAATTTTTTTGTCGTTTTTTTATTCATTCATCCTTCCTTCGTGTATTTATTCACATTTTGTGTATATCCATTTCACATTTTATCCACATGCCGGATACGCCATTTTTTATTGAAACTCCAGTTATTCACGAAGTTATCCACATTATCCACAAATAAGTTATGGACAAACTTCAGTGGATATCTGATGTCAATTATAAACATTTGTTTTGTACATATCCATGAAATTGCTATTTACGGAAAAAAATCCCCCTGTTCTATTGACAAATCATCTGTTCGATACTGCACCGAAATCAGTATGAATTTCTGTTTTTTCCTTTTTCAATATTTGTAACTGTTCAGAGCCAAGCAGATTCACACGATAACAGGCGACGAATGCCTGCATTCACGAGCCTGTTACTGGATGAATCTATTTGGCGGATACGCCACACCGAGGAAACACACCGTGTTTTCGAGGTTGACTCTGAACAGTTATCAATATTTTATAATCAAAAACGGAAAATATTATAAATTTTCTGTGAATTTGTCGTTTCTACTTGAATTTCCCGTAAAATGTGTTATACTATTATCAGACTTTATGATGATTATCAGACATTTTACAGTATCCTGAGTCCGGTGAATCTGCACGGAACGTGGTTGGCTGTCATGTCTTTTTCATCATATAACACAGCCGGTCTGTGTTAAATATCGTAGTCAAAGGAGCTGATTTTATGCGTTTTAATATTGTTGGACGCAATATCGACGTGACCGAGGGTCTTAAGGATGCCGTTGAAGAAAAGCTGGGGAAACTGGAAAAATATTTCCGTCCCGACACACAGATCAACGTAACGCTGAGTGTGGAAAAAGACAGCCAGAAGATTGAAGTTACAATCCCCATGAAAGGAAACATCATCCGTTCCGAACAGGAAAGCACCGATATGTACGTTTCCATTGATCTGGTTGAGGAGATTATCGAACGTCAGCTGAGAAAGTATAAGACAAAACTGACAGCTTCATATAAAGGAGCTGTTTCCATCAGTGATTTTGCAGAATCCTATATTGAAGAAGATTTTGAAGAACCTGATGAGATCCGTATTGAACGCACCAAGAGATTTGCTGTAAAACCCATGGATCCCGAAGAAGCCTGCATGCAGATGGAACTGCTGGGACATACCTTCTTCGTATTCAGAAATGCCGATTCAGAAGAAATCAATGTTGTATATAAGAGAAAGAACGGTACCTATGGATTGATTGAACCGGAATTCTGATTCCGATAAATAATGAGCCAACTGAATAACGAATAGAAGAGCCATGGCACTGACATCATAATCCCGTCAGTACCATGGTTCTCTTTTTGTCCGGCTTCCATTTCAATCCACAGATTTCTGCCGGAGCATAAAAGACAGAAGGGTTCAGTATAAAAGCAGAAGGGAAGATACCACTTCAGCTGTGGCATCTTCCCTTCTGTCTGTTTATTATAAATTCATTTCAAATATCTGTCTGATTGTTAGTGTGTATATGTAACATACTTAACAGGAGTTCCGCAGTATCCGATGGAATCGATTGTACAGTCACGGCGTGAGTTTGCTTCGTGGCAGATCTGACCGCCGCCGATGTAAATTGCCACATGGCTGATACCGCCGCTTCCGTAGAATACCAGGTCACCCGGCTGCAGTTCGCTGCTGCTGATGGAACGACCTCCGCTCGCCTGAGCAGATGAACTGTGAGGAAGGCTGATTCCGTAAGCTGCATAAACCGACATGGTAAATCCTGAACAGTCTGCGCCTGAACTCAGGCTTGAACCGCCCCATACATAGGGAAGCCATCCTGCATACTGCTGTGCCTTTGCTGCAATTGCCGCACCGGTACCGCTTCCGCCTGATGAACTCTTGGAACTGCCGGAACTGCTGGATGATGATTTACCGGATGAAGATGATTTACCGGATGAAGATGAGCTTGAGCTGCCTGAAGACGCATTCGCTGCTGCTGCAGCTGCCTCTTCTTCCTGTCTCTTCAGTTCCGCCTGACGTTCCAGTTCAGCTTTTTCTTCTTCAATGGAAATCGCTTTTTCAAACTCTACATATACCTCTGCATAGTCTGCAGAAATATAACCTTTTACATCGCTCTCTCCGTCCTCGCCTTCGCTGACCAGAACCTTGAGGAATTTATTGCCATCTTTATCCTTAACATTCTCTTTTAATACGGAATATACGGATCCTTCTGCCAGCAGATCGATTGTTGTGCTGTCTGTACTTGCTTTTTCACGAAGTCTTAAAGTTGTAGCTGTCGTCTTGCAGAGTACATTGCCTACCTCTTTGGCAATCTTTTCCGCATCCTCGCCCGTTACAAAATACTCAGCCTTCATGTAACCCTTTACGCTGCCGGATTTGATATAATACCACTTGCCGTCTTCACCATCAACTGTCTTCAGGATAGTAGCTGCAGCATTGTCATAAATCTTACCCAGAATCTCGCTGTCCGTATTGGGTTTTTTTCTGATATTTACGTAATTGCTTACCTGCGTAATTGCAATATTCTCATAAGGAGAGGTTTCTTTTTCCGTCTCCTCTTTTGTTTCAGCCTTTGTATCTTCTGCTTTTTCTGTCTCTTCTGCTTTCTTCGTATCTTCCTTGGAATCGGATGCTGCCTTTTCAGTTTCCTTTACACCTGTTGCAGCATTCACAACATCTGCGACACCTTTATCTTTGTTATCTGCGTTCTCATTGTATGCACTGATGTTGAACGCGATTCCGGCAACAGCGCTGTCTGTTGATAAAGTAGTATCGTTGCCTGATGCCAGAGCAGGAAACGCATTGGCAGTAGTCAGCACGGCAGTCAAAGTAACTGCCAGCATCTTTTTCCCATTAGTCATTTGTTACCTCCAAACATATCCACAAACCATATCTTCAGTTGTCTAATAATCTGATTCAACAGCGGCATCTTCCGGATTGTGCAGCTTACACTGTCCTGAAACACCCGAACTTCGGATGTATTTTCCGAATTTAACCGCTCACAATATATAGATGAAACCACGTCACAAAAAGTTTGCTCTTATTTAAATAAATGTTAACTTTTTGTAATTCGTGTAACATTTTCGTCATATATATAATCCTACCAAGTATATCAAACTGACGTACAGCTGTCAATCATCCAATCTCATGTTCTTCAGGAAGACCAAAAACAGGGTTACAGCTGATTCAGGTATTTTTCGATGGATGTTATTGCATTGGCACCATCGGCTGCAGCTGTCAGAATCTGACGCAGCGGTTTGGTTCTGATATCTCCGGCTGCAAACAGACCGGAAGCTGAGGTTACACAGTCCTCTCCTGCTTTCAGATAGCCTTGTGCATCCGTCTCCGCGATACCGGCAAATGCCTGACTGTCAGGTGTAATGCCTACTGCTACGAATACACCGTCTACATCATAATCAAACTGTTCTCCGCTTTCTGTATCACTGAGATAAATTTTCTCTACTGTTTGGGAGCCAACAATCTCATCGGGTACTTTATTCCAGAGAATTTCCACATTGGGAAGCTCCATCAATTTCTTCTGAAGACTTTTTGCCGCCCGAAGTTCATTTCTTCGGTGAACAAGGTATACTTTCTTACACATGCGTGCAAGGAAAATGGCATCTTCCACCGCCACATCGCCGCCTCCGATAACTGCGGTTGTCTTATCCCTGTAAAAGGCACCGTCACAGGTTGCACAGTAGCTGACGCCCTTTCCTGCAAACTCCTCTTCGCCCGGAATTCCAAGCTTTCTGTGGTGCGCACCGCAGGCCGCCAGTACCGTACGTGCTCTATAAACGGCATTTTTCCCGGTCAGGACCCAGAGATCGTTCTCTTTTTTTACAGAATCAATTTCATCTGTTGCAAAATGCGCGCCAAGCTTTACAGCATGCTCATGAAATTTCATGGCAAGGTCGAAACCGTTGATACCGGGGAAACCGGGATAATTGTCCACTTCATAGGTATTGATAATCTGTCCGCCGCTCATATAATTTTTCTCGATCACCAGCGCATTCAGTTCCGCCCGTGACGCATATACTGCCGCTGCCAGCCCTGCAGGGCCCGAACCTGCAATCACCACATCATATATCATAGTTTCAGCTGTATTTTCCATCATTCAAAACCTTCCTTTCGTGCTGTTCCTTCTGTTATTCTTTCAGCTGTTTTTGACTGCTCTTTCTGCTGTTCTTTTTTCTGTTATTCTTCCGATTATTCCATGTTTTATTCTGCCGGAGGGCTGTTCAAAAAGAGCGGCGTTTCCACCGGCGGATATTCCGCTGTCCGTTGGAAAACTGCCGCTCCTGCTGCAGGGTTCTGCTGATTTCTTCCTCTTTTATTCTCCCAGATATGCTTTCTTAATTGAATCGTTGTTCATCAGTTCCTTCGCATCTCCTTCCAGTACAATCTTACCGGTCTCCAGCACGTAGGCGCGGTCAGCGATGGAAAGCGCTTTTTTAGCATTCTGTTCCACCAGAAGGACTGTTACGCCGTCGGCACTTACATCCTGAATGATGCTGAAGATTTCATTTACAAAGATGGGAGACAGACCCATGGAAGGTTCGTCCATGAGAATGATCTTGGGCTTTGACATGAGTGCACGACCCATGGCCAGCATCTGCTGTTCACCGCCTGACAGCGTTCCCGCCATCTGATTTTTACGTTCCTCCAGACGGGGGAAACGTTTGTATACATTCGCAAGGGATTCTTCGATTTCGTCTTTGTCATTTCTGGTGTAGGCACCCAGTCTCAGATTCTGCAGAACGGAGAGTTCCGCAAACACACGCCGGCCTTCCGGAACATGCGCCATGCCCATGGAAACAATTTTATGTGCCGGTGTTTTCGTAATATCCTCCCCGTTGAAGGTAATGGTGCCGTTCTTCGGTCTCAGCAAACCGGTGATGGTATGCAGCGTCGTTGTTTTGCCGGCACCGTTGGCACCGATCAGCGCAATAACCTCACCCTGATTAACATCCAGTGAAATGCCCTTGATAGCCTGGATCATACCATAATAAACCTGTAAATCCCTGATTTCCAACATTGCCATGATATGTTCCTCCTATTCACCCAGATATGCCTTGATAACTTCCGGATTGTTCAGGACTGCAGAAGTGTCGCCGCAGGCCAGAATCGCACCGAAGTTCAATACTGTCAGTTTCTCACAGATACCGGAAACCAGCTTCATATCGTGCTCGATCAGCAGAATCGTCATATCAAAATGATCGCGGACAAAACGGATCGTATCCATCAGTTCTGCCGTTTCGTTGGGATTCATACCGGCTGCCGGTTCATCCAGAAGCAGAAGCTTCGGATCCGTTGCCAGTGCTCTGGCGATCTCCAGCTTTCTCTGCTTACCATAGGGCAGATTGGCTGCCAGCGTCTGTGCTTCCTGATCCAGATCAAATACCTTCAGAAGCTCCATGGCGCGCTCGTCCATCTGCTTTTCCACCTTCCAGTAGGAGGGCAGACGCAGAACACCTGCCACCGTGCTGTATTTAAACTCATTGTGCAGACCTGCTTTTACATTGTCCAGCACGCTCAGTTCCTTGAACAGACGGATATTCTGGAAAGTACGGGCAATTCCCGCATGATTGATCTCGATAGTACTTTTTCCTGTAATATTGTGTCCATCCAGTTCCACCGAACCGCTGTCAGGCTTATACACACCGGTCAGCAGATTGAATACTGTGGTTTTACCGGCACCGTTGGGACCGATCAGACCGTACAGCTGTCCCTTTTCGATGGATACGGAAAAATTATCAACCGCTTTCAGACCGCCAAAGGAGATGGTCAGATTTTTCACTTCCAATAAAGCCATAATTTACTGCGCCTCCTTTGCTTTCTTTCCGGCAAACATTCTTTTCAGGGAATATCTCTCTCTGAATTCCAGACAGGCCGGTGCCCAGTTAAAGAGCATCATCAGAATCAATACGATTGCATATACCAGCATACGATAATCGCTGAATCCGCGCAGCAGTTCCGGCAAAGCTGTCAGAAGCATTGCCGCAATAATGGAACCACGCATATTGCCGATACCGCCCAGTACCACGTATACCAGAATCATAATGGACATATTGTAACCAAAGTTCTTGGGCTGCGCCAGCAGGGAACTCAGGTTATGGGAATACAGCACACCGGCCACACCAGCCAGAGAAGCGGAAATCACGAAAGCCATCATTTTATATTTTGTGACATTGATACCGATGGATTCTGCCGCAATACGGTTGTCACGGATTGCCATGATCGCACGGCCGGAACGGGAATGCACCAGATTCAGCACGATGACCAGCGTGATCAGAAGCAGCACAATACCAATGGTAAAAGTAGAATTCTTGGGTGTTCCCGTAATACCCTGTGCGCCTTTGATAATTACACGGCCGTTTTCCGACAGGTTCAGAGCCGCCTCATCCTTTATGGAAAGATGGAGGCCATTATCATCTACGCCAAGGTAAATAACATTGATGACATTTTTGATGATTTCACCGAATGCCAGTGTTACGATTGCCAGGTAGTCACCTTTCAGTCGGAGAACGGGAATACCGATGATAAATCCGAATAATGCCGCTGCTGCCGCACCCACCAGAATTGCCAGAATAAAACGAAGCAGATCAACAGAAATTGCATCCCGTGTCAGCTGGGAAAAAGTAGCTCCGGCAAAAGCACCGACGCACATAAATCCCGCATGGCCCAGACTCAGTTCTCCCATGATACCGACTGTCAGGTTCAGAGACAGCGCCATGATGGAATAGATGCACAGAGGCACCAGCATACCCTTAAACAAACTGGAAAGGCCGCCGGATACCGACATGGTCTGCAGAATAATATAAAATACGATAACCATCAGATAGGTGGAAAAATCGCCCTTCAGAAGTTTCTTAAAATCAAATTTTTTACCGGACATACCATGCACCTCCTTAAACCTTTTCCTGAATATTCCTGCCCAGAATACCGGTAGGTTTCACCAGAAGCACAACGATCAGCACGGCAAATACAATGGCATCGGACAGCTGCTGTGAAATATAGGCCTTGCTGAGGATCTCAATGATGCCCAGAAGGATACCGCCGATCATGGCGCCGGGAATGGAACCGATGCCTCCGAATACGGCTGCCACGAACGCCTTGATACCGGGCATGGCACCGGTATAGGGTGACAGAGTCGGATAAGCGGAGCAGAGCAGAACGCCTGCGATTGCTGCCAGACCGGAACCGATGGCAAATGTCAGGGCAATGGTACCATTCACATTGATGCCCATCAGCTGTGCGGCTCCCTTATCTTCGGAAACTGCCAGCATGGCCTGACCTGCTTTGGAATGATTGATAAAGGTTGTCAGGGCCACCATGATCACGATGCAGGCCGCAATCGTTACGATGGTCACACCGGAGATCTTCAGTCTGCCGTCTGCAAGAGAAAGTCCCTTCCATGTAATAACAGAAGCAAATGACTTGGAGTTGGCGCCGAAAATCAGAAGGGCCAGATTCTGCAGCAGATAGCTGACACCGATTGCCGTAATCAGTACGGCAAGAGGCGATGTTGCCCCACGCAGAGGTTTATAGGCAACACGCTCGATCAGCATACCAAGCACGGTACATACAATAACGGAAAGGATCACTCCGATAACAGGATTCATCCCCAGTGTACTGGACACCGTATAAACCGTAAATGCACCAACCATGATAACGTCACCATGAGCGAAATTCAGCATCTTCGCAATACCGTAAACCATGGTATAGCCAAGAGCTATGATCGCGTAAATACTGCCCAGGCTGATACCGCTGATCAGATAATTAATAAAGCTCATCATGTTGTTTTCCTCCATTTCGCATTGGATAAAGAGCTGCCCCGGGCAGCGCTTTATCCAATGTGAATATACTAACACAATTAAAAAAATACCAGTAAAATTCAAAAGAGAGGACAATACCCAGTACTGCCCTCTCCGGCCAATTAAGCTTATATCGTTTTCATGCATTCCTGAAGGCACTCTGTCTTCAGAAACTGTTCAGACACTTACTGTGCAGAAACGTACTTGCCATCCTGGATTACAACAGCCTTGGGGGCTTTGGAAACTTCACCGGTCTCTGACCATGTCATACCGCCTTCATCACTGGTCAGACCCTTTACATTGATCTTAACCATGGCTGCTTTCATGGCATCACAGATATCGGAAACGCTGTCGGAAGGTTTCACATCAGCTTCTTCGATTGCTGCCTTGATTGCATAAATTGCATCGTAGGCATCTGCTGCGAACTGGTTGGGAGTTTCATCGTTGTTGTTCTTCTTGTATGTTTCAACAAATTTCTGAGTCATCTCATCTTCTGCATCTGCTGCGAAAGGTGTTAACAGCATCAGACCTTCTGCCAGAGAAGTATCGAAGTTTTCAACACCAAGGATACCATCCATACCATCGCATCCGAAGAATGTAGGATCGTAACCCATGCTGTCTGCCTGTGCCAGAATCAGAGCTGCTTCCTGATAATAAATGGGAAGGAATACCAGTTCAGCACCTGCATCCTTTGCCTGCTGCAGCGGTACGGAGAAATCTGTCTTGTTGTCGCCTGTGAAAGAGCCTTCAGCTACGATTTCGAAAGGCTGGTTCTTAGCTTCTTCTTTGAATTTTGCGTAGATACCTGATGAATATACATCTGAGCTGTCGTAGATTGCAGCAACCTTGGAAGCCAGACCATGTTCACCAATGTACTGAGCAGAAGCAATACCCTGGTTCGGGTCTGTAAAGCATACCTGGAATACATTGTCTCTTCCGTCGATGCTGTCTGTAGAAGAACCGGAAGGAGTGATCTGGAACATATTGTCGTTGGCTGTTTCAGCGCCTACTGCTGTACAGCATCCGCTGGTAACAGTACCGGCCAGGATCTGCATACCCCAGTCCTTTAATGTATTGTAAGCATTAACGGATTTTTCATTATCCACTTCATCATCTTCAAATTTGAATTCCACTTTGTAGCCGTTGATACCGCCTGCTTCGTTGATCTCGTCAACTGCGATCTGTGCACCGTTCTTTACGCCAAGACCGTAGATCGCATATGCGCCTGTTGCAGGTCCGATGGAACCGATCTTGAAGGTTTCAGCTGCATCGCCGCCGTCTGAAGAACCACTGTCTTTGCCGCCGCATGCTGCCAGAGATAATACCATGGCACCGGCAAGCGCCAGGCTTAATACCTTTTTGAACATTTTCATTTTCATATCCTCCTAATCTATTCGTGTTTTTGTCTCTGCAGATCGACTTTCCGCTCCTCTCCCTATTGCAGAAAAGCATGTGCCGGAAGCGGGAAATACAGATATATTCCGTTCCGGACAGCTGCAAAAAAAGCAGACAGTATACAGCAGGGACATTTCAGCACTACTGAGAATCATACTATCTGCTTTTTTCATTGTCAATACAAAACTTACAAAAAATGCATGATTATTTGCTTATTTTCCACACTGCTGCTTCATAAGGGCGTAAAACAGCTGCAGGTGTTTCACCCTGCTCCTCATAATTGGAGATCAGCAGTTCTGCCTTCTGTCCGGCAAAGTCAGCAGGCACCTCCACAGAAACCGTATCCTGGCTGTAATTACATGCCACAAACAGGCGGGTTCCGTCCAGTGTTCTGGTGTAGGCAAATACATTTTCATCATCGGGCATAAGAAGTTCAAATGTACCGTATACGATCACATCCTCTGTATGACGCAGAGCAATCAGCTTCTTATAATAATGGAATACGGAATCAGGGCGGGAAACCTGTTCCTTCGCATTGATCTTTGTATAGTTGGGATTTACCATGATCCAGGGTGTTCCTGTAGTAAATCCTGCATTCTCGCTGTCATCCCACTGCACGGGTGTACGGGCATTGTCACGTCCCTTATAGCAGATATAGCGGAACATGGTTTCTTCATCAAAGATTCCTGCTTCTGTCATTTCCTTAAATGCATTGATACTTTCAATGTCCCGGATATCATCCATGTTTCTGAAGGGAACATTGGTCATACCCAGCTCTTCACCCTGATATACATAGGGGGTACCCTGCATCATATGAAGGGTGGTTGCAAGCATTTTTGCGGACAGCTCGCGGTATTCATCGCTGTCATTGCCCATGCGGGACAGCATACGGGGCTGGTCGTGGTTGCACCAGTACAGGGAATTCCATGCACAGCCCTCCAGACCGGTCTGCCATTTGTTCATGATTGCCTTCATATCCGGCAGATAAACCTTTCTGTCAGTCCATTTGCAGGTCTCGCCGGCATCCAGATCCATATGCTCAAACTGGAAAACCATGTTAAGCTCCGTTCCCTGGCTGTTGGCATATTTCTTTGCCTCTTCCAGCGTAACACCTGCACATTCCCCTACAGTCAGCAGGTCGTAACGGGAAAGGACCTTCTGATTCATCTCCTGCAGGTATTCATGTACGTGAGGTCCGTTGCATACATAAGGAGTGTAATCTCCGTACAGCTCGCCTTCTCCCTTTTTGCCGTCAGGCAGGCCTTCCGCTTTGGAAATCATGCTGATTACGTCCATACGGAAACCATCAATTCCCTTATCGCACCACCAGGTCATCATCTTGAAAACTTCATCGCGGACAACGGGATTTTCCCAGTTCAGGTCGGGCTGCTTTTCAGCAAACATATGCAGATAGTACATATCGGTCGCTTCATCATATTTCCATGCGGAGCCGCTGAAGCAGGAACCCCAGTTGTTGGGTTCATGTCCGTCTTTGGCTTCGCGCCAGATGTAGTAATCACGTTTGGGATTGTCCTTTGATTTACGGCTCTCAATGAACCATTCGTGTTCATCAGAGGTATGGTTTACAACCAGATCCATAACGATCTTGATGCCGTGATCATGGGCACTCTTTAACATGCGGTCATAATCTTCCATGGTACCGAACTCTTCCATGATCGCCTGATAATCGCTGATGTCGTATCCATTGTCTGCATTGGGTGACTGATAAACGGGTGACAGCCAGATTACGTCAATACCAAGCTCCTGCAGGTAATCCATCTTGCTGGTAATACCGTTCAGATCGCCGATACCGTCTCCGTTGCTGTCACAGAAGCTGCGGGGGTAGATCTGATATACAACACTTTCCTTCCACCATTTCTTTTCCATTTTGCTTTTCCTCCTTGTGTATATAAACAGTTTATATTGTTCTGTTCTGCTGCAGTATGTCTTATTCCACTACAGCGACGATTGCCTGATATCCTTCCAGTGTGACCTTTCCATCCTGTACAGGGGGAAGCTCCATATTGCCGCCCTGTTCTGCTTTTGTATTGTCCAGAAGAACCTTTTTGATGCTGCAGGGTAATTCCACCGTCTGCGCTTCTGTCTGATAGTTGCCGATTACCAGCAGGGTCTGATCCTCACTCTTTCTGTAATATGCCATTATATTATGTACATCCTCCAGTACGGGAATGGTTTCACCGTAAACAACGGTTTCCTTGTACTGCGGGTTTTTGCGCAGGGAAATCATGGCCTTGTACCAGTTCAGCACGCTGTCTGCATCAGCCTGTTCCTTTTCCACATTGATCTCTGTATAGTTGGGATTTACATACAGCCAGGGATTGCCTTCGGTGAATCCTGCGTTTTCTTTATCATTCCACTGCATGGGTGTGCGGGCATTGTCACGGCTGAAACGGTTTACTGCCTTTAATGCTTCCTCATCGGAAAGACCTGCATTTTTCGCCACCTGGTATTCATCCAGTGTGGAAATATCATCCACCTGATCAATACTTGTAAGAACCACATTCTCCATGCCGATTTCCTGTCCCTGATAAATAAAAGGCAGACCTTTCAGCATGAAATTCATGGCTCCCAGCAGCTTTTTGGAACGGGGGCTGCATTCGCCCTCGGGAATGTAACGGCTGACACCGCGGGGTTCATCATGATTTTCAATAATATTGGAAAAATAACCAAAGTCTCCCATCTGGGCCTGACTCTCAAAACAGCACCGTTTATAGTCATCCGGTGTGATCACTTCTGCATCATACCAGCCGTTGGGACTGGTTCCGAAAATGGTCTCATTAAAATCGAACATGGAAGAGAAATAGCCGTCATCACCGATAAATTCGGGCAGATCTTCATTTTCCACATTAAACACCTCACCTACGGAGAAGGCATCATAAAGCTTGAAGGTGCGGCGGTGCATTTCTCCAAGAAATTCGCCCACGCCCTTTGCATCCTGCAGCATACGCTGAGGCATAACCATGCCGTCTGCCCGGTCTGCCGGATAGCTGTATTCTTCAAAGGGAAGTGCCTTCTTAATATTGATGATGGCATCGATGCGGAATCCTGCCAGGCCTTTATCCAGCCACCAGTTGATCATTTTATAAACTTCCTCGCGGAGCTTCGGATTTTCCCAGTTCAGATCGGGCTGTTTTTTATGGAACATATGAAGGTAGTACATGTTCTCATCCTCATGTCCGGGAATCTTGTCCCATACACTGCCTCCGAAATAAGAACGCCAGTTGTTGGGAACACTACCGTCCTCTTTTCCCTTTTCAAAATAGAAGAATTTACCATATTCTCCCTGTGGATCTTCACAGGCCTTTACAAACCATTCATGCTCATCGGAACAGTGATTTACTACCAGATCCATCAAAATATACATATCACGTTTTTTCGCTTCCTCCAGAAGACGGTCAATATCCTCGATGGAACCGAATCTGGGATCGATATTGTAATAATCGGAAATGTCATATCCCTGATCAGCTAAAGGAGAGCAGAAGCAGGGGGACAGCCAGATAATGTCCACACCCAGATCCTTCAGATAGTCCAGCCTGCTGATAATACCGGGAATATCGCCGATGCCGTCTCCGTTGCTGTCGTAAAAACTTTTGGGATAAATCTGATACGCAACCTTCTCATGCCACCATTTTCTTTCCATATATAAACCTCCTGAATACTGTCTTTATAATAATCGTCTTTTCATCTTTCTCTCTGTCATTTCGGTGATTTCAGT
The DNA here is from genome assembly GCA_028724245.1 of Lachnospiraceae bacterium. Taxonomy (GTDB): domain Bacteria; phylum Bacillota; class Clostridia; order Lachnospirales; family Lachnospiraceae; genus TWA4. Next base: position 7,917 of record JAQYDI010000109.1, on the reverse strand, counting down.
ATACCTGCATTCCGACCCGATTTCTTGCCGTAATCTGATTGAAAATTATGTTATTGTGACATGATTTTCTTGTTTTGCTATAAACAGCTTCAAACAGCTTTCAGCTGTGCATTCTGAACTTTTTCCGGTACTGCAGAGGTGTGGTCTCGGTAAGCTTTTTAAATTCCCGGATGAAGCCTCCCATATCGTGAAATCCGCACTCGTAGGCCACCTCTGTTACGGACAGATCAGTCCGTTCCAGCAGGCTGACCGCCTTTTTCATACGGTAGCTGTTCATATATTCCACCGGAGACATACGGATCACCCGGCGGAACAGCCGGCAGAAATACTGCTCGTTCAATCCGGCGCAGGAGGCCAGATCACGGATGTAGACCTTCTCACGGTAATGCTCATGGAAATAGGAAAGGGCTGTTTTGATATAGGCTACCTGCACGTTTTCTTTCGGTTCACAGATTTCCAGAAGCTCCGCAGTCTGCAGGCAGGCCAGAATTTTAAGCAGAGATGCTTTAATAACCAGCTGGCTGCCGGCCGTATCCGCCAGATACTGGTCCGAACCTCTGGTCCTGGCCTCCCGCAGAAATGTCTGCTCCATGGTTTCATATTCCCGTACCATTTCCTGCCACACGGAATCCCCCGGATTGATCACCCGGGGAAGCTGCAGCTGATGCTCCACCAGTTCATTGATGATCTTCTCCTGCATCTGATCCTGCTCCTGAAAGGCCAGCAGACGCGGATGGAAAACCACCGCGCTCTCCGCGTATTCTTTTGTCAGGTTTCTCAGTGCATGCAGTTCCCCGCTGTTGATGACGCAGATACAGGGAGATTCCAGCTGATACTGCTGCATGTTGATTTCTACATGAAATCGGCCTTTGACCAGAAACATCAGTTCTATTTCTTCGTGCCAGTGGTGCTTCACCTCAAACAGGTCACTGGCTATTTTCCCGCATTTTTTCGCATTGTAATAGGCACACGGAAACTGCTGCGTCCCGTGCTGCCGGTATTCTCTGTAATCGTGACTCATCTGACTCCCTCATTGTTCTCCCTTTTAGTTTCTCTTTTATTTTCCCAGCTTCAGATGAAACTGATTCCGTTCAAATTCAATCAGCCCGTCCTGCTGCATTCTGGACAGTTCCTTGGACAGAGCACTCCGGTCTACGGCCAGAAAATCCGCCATCTGCTGTCTGGTAAACGGAACGGTAAAATAGCTGCTCCCGTTTTTTCTGGATTCTTCAGACAAATATGATAAAACCTTCTCACGAATGCTTCGTCTGGAGGTATGCTGGATTTTTGCCGCCAGATTCAGATTCTTGCCTGCAATGCAATACAGGATATTTTTCACCAGCTTCTGATGAAAAGGGCATGTATTTTTACAGACGTGCATGGCCTTCTGCAGATTCAGAAACAGGATGCGGCAGTCTGTCTCCGCACGGACATCAGCCCGGAGTTTTTCATTCCCCAGACATGCATAGGCCTCCCCGAACATATTTCCTTCCGGCACGATTGACACAATGTGACGGTTTCCCCAGAAATCATCCTGCACGACATGAACCCGTCCCGACAGTACAATACCTGCCTCCTGTATCACATCACCTTCCTGAAAGATCAGTTCCCCCTTCCGGTACTGCGCCTCCCTGGTATGGAGACAGGTAAGCATGGTCTGAAGATCATCCTCATCAATCCCACCGAACAAACCCGTTTCATACAAAATATGATATCCGGTATCCATCATTCTTATTTACCTCCATTTTCCACCATACAGTTGCAATTACCACTGTTTTTCTGTAAAAATTATAGTACATTTAAACTGTAAATACAAGAATCAGAAGTTACTGTTCGGACTTCTGCCGGGGAAATACAGGTTGTGAGGCAGAATGACTGTGATATCCTGTACAGGGACCCGCTCTCGCTCGGGATCAAACGCAGCGGATGCTAACCTCGCAGACCACCTTCGGCAGCCTGCTCGCTAAGCACCGGCGTTTTCAACGGTCCCTTTAACAGGATACCACAGTCATTCTGCCGCCGCAGGCTGTTTCGTCCCGGCAACATGAAGATCTGAACAGTATAGCGGGGAAAAGTCAATACAATTATTATGTTTGCTGCCCCATGTACTGTTCAGAACTTCATTCGGTCTGAGGGAAAAAAACTTCGCGGCAGAGTGACCATAGTATCCTGTTAAGGGGGACGTTGCGGATACGCCGGCACTTGCTTTTTCAAGCGCAAGCGCCGAAAAAGCTTAGTACCGCTGCGTATCAGCCCGAGCGGGAGCGCGCCCCCGTACAGGATATTATGGTCGCTCTGCCCAGCAGCCTTACTTCTTCAGGCAGAAGTCTGAGCAGTAACCTTACAAGGAGGGTTTTATGATTCGTAAGATTGTTCAGATCGATCAGGATAAGTGTAATGGATGCGGTGCCTGTGCAAAGGCCTGCCATGAAGGGGCTATCGGCATGGTGAATGGAAAAGCGGTTCTTCTGCGGGATGATTACTGTGATGGTATGGGGGACTGTCTTCCGGCCTGTCCGGCGGATGCCATTTCTTTTCTGGAAAGGGAAGCGGCTGCCTATGACGAACAGGCAGTGAAGGCTCATATGGAAACGCTTAAGCTGACCAGAAGCGGGCTGACCCAGTGGCCGGTGCAGATCCGTCTTCTGCCGGTTTCTTCTCCTATTTACGAAAATGCGCATATTCTGGTGGCTGCCGACTGCTGTGCATACGCCCACGGCAATTTCCACAGAGAATTTATGGACGGACGTGTGATTCTGGTGGGCTGTCCCAAACTGGATCCCGTTGACTACAGCGAAAAGCTGACTGCCATTTTCCAGTCCGGTTCCATTCAGGATATCCTTCTCACCCGCATGCATGTGCCCTGCTGCGGAGGTATGGAACGGGCTGTCAGGACGGCGATTGAAGCTGCAGCCGGAAAAAGCGGCAGAAAACTGCCGCTTCGGGTGGTTACCATCAATGCTGACGGAGATGTGATCGACGAACGATGTGAATAAAGCTACATGGCTGACAGAGCCCACATGCTGCGGATCTGTCCTTCCAGCCTGTCAAACTTCCATTTTGCCTGACTGTTGGACACGCTGTTGGGGTCATTTACCTCAAACCAGCCATCATCATAACCATATATAACAATAAAATGTCCTGTCTGGGTAAAGTCGCCCGGAGATACGGAACAGATCAGCATACAGCCTGCTTCAAGCTTCTCGACCATCTGCTCCTCGGATACGGAAATATCCTGCGCCTGCAGGCCATACGCGGTACAGCCGTCTGTCATAAGAGACCAGGCTGTACCGGCGCCTTCCGTGTAAAATCCATTTTCCATGGCATACATGGCGACCGCGGCAGGTGTGGCCTCCGCGTTGCCGGTCAGCGCCACAGCCGCCATGGAAAGGCAGGTGGGGCCGCAGCCTGACAAAGCCATCATACTGGTACCGTAGGGAACCGCACCCCAGCGGTTATCCCACTGCAGAAACAGCGGATGTGCACTTGTAAGCTCGTCCTCTGTCAGGCTGGCCTCCCATGCCGCCTCTTCCGTATTCAATCCCTGCTTCACCAGCTCCGGATAGCTGTATACAAAATCGACTGTTTCCACATTTCTGGAAAGAAGATCCAGCAATCCCTCCGGATAGTCATCTGTATGAGACTGGATGTATTTGATTTTCCCGGAACTTTCTGTCAGATCCAACCCGCCGCCTGCCGACAGTGCATCCTGCACGGAAGATATCTCCATGTCATCATCTGTCGTCTCAGCTGCTTCTGCTGAAATCACCTGACCTGCTCCGGCTCCCGCATTCTGATTATTCCTTTCGCTTTCACCGCGGCTCCAGTAGGACGAGATCCCCAGCACCGCATTGATAAACAAGCAGATCCCTGCAATAATCATAACCACACACAGCAGCATGCTTTTACGATGTATATCCCTGTTCAAATCATTCCCTCCAATCTTATACTCCCAGTATGCCCGGATTTCTTCCAGATTATACCACTCTGTTTTCCTCCTGAAATTATACCCCTTTTAACCCGCCATATGTTTTATATTCGTATAAGACTTTCCATCAAATATAACAAAAAAACCTAAAGATTTTCTGAACTGTTCAGCAGAGCATGCTTTCAGGTGAAACAGCTGTGTCAAGCTTGCTTGTAAACAGCTGTTTTAATCTGAAAGCGTATTCGGCGCTCAGCCGAATGAGTAATTTTCGCAGAAAATTACGAATGCCTGCTGAATTGTCCAGAGCCAGGCAGATTTGCACAAAAAGTGCATTGAATGCCTGCTGAACAGTTGCCATGCCTGCAGAGCATGCTATGTTTCCGGGAAGAAGATTTCGAAAATAATTTTCCCGTCACTGCTGGCGGCATGGATCGTCCCTTTATGGAGTTCCACGATTTCCTTTGCAATGGCAAGGCCAAGGCCGGCTCCGCCGCTTCCTGATCCTCTGGAGGAATCGAGGCGGAAAAACTGCTCAAACAGCCGGTCCAGCTTGTCTTTCGGAATGGTATTTCCGTGATTCAGAAACGTTATATGAAGTCTTTTTTCTTCCTGCGCCAACGTAATGCTGATCGTGGTGCCGGGATAGCTGTAATTCACAGCATTCCTCAGCAGATTATCAAATACCCGCTGCATCTTATCGCCGTCACAGCAGAACAGCACATCAGCAGGTGCATCCAGACTGCAGGTCAGCTGTTTCTCCGCCAGCATGGGCGAAAACTCGTATACCAGCTGTTCCAGCAGACGGGTCAGATTGATATTTCCCAGTTCCAGTGTAATATGCGTAAGATTAAATCTTGTAATTTCAAAAAATTCATTGATCAGATCTTCCAGACGTTCTGCTTTTTTCAGAGCGATCCCCAGATATTTCTGCTGCATGTCCCTCGAAAGCTCCGTAGTCTCCGTCAGAAGATTCAGATACCCGATAACGGAGGTCAGCGGGGTCTTCAGATCGTGGGCCAGATAAACCACCAGATCATTTTTACGCTGCTCCGCCTCCTTGGCTGCTCTGGCATTATTCTGCACCTCCAGCTTTACAGCATTGAGCTGCGTTTCAATCTCTTTGAAATCCGCCGGAAGTTCGATCAGTTCCTCCGAATCATCCGCTATCTTCTCCGAAGCCTGAAGCGCCGAATCCAGATAATGAACCGATTTACGGAAAGCCTGAAAGATAATCACCACCATGCCCAGAGCATATACTGTCAGCGGAATCCGGTACCGCCACTGATCCAGAAAATGAAGCAGCGCATAGTAAGGATTGTTTCCCTGCCAGTAATGCTGCTGCAGAAGATTCTTCATCTGCAGGATTACAAACAGAAACACCATACAGATTCCCGTATAGATTTTCAAACGATTCAGCGTCCGTTTCCATATTCCGGCTGCCACCGGACTGTGGAATTCACCTGAATCCAGAATTCCCTGTTTTTTAAGCTGTGTAATTCCCCTGTTTAAAAACGATTTTATACATTCCCTGAAATTCATACTGCTTCCTCTTCTGCCGGTTACTCAATCTGATATCCCACGCCCCATACCGTCTTGATAAATTTCGGTTTTCTTGCCGGTTCCTGCAGCTTTTCCCTCAGACGGCCGATATGAGTCATAACTGTATTGTTATTGTCAAGAAATTTTTCTCCCCATACTGCTTCAAAAAGTTCTTCCGAAGAAACTACATTGCCCTGATGCTCGCATAAATACCACAAAATATTGAACTCAATGGGGGTCAGCGATATATTCTGTCCGTAAAGACTGCATTTATGCGTTTTGTTATTGATCACCAGCCCGCGGATGTTGTACTCCTGCACCGGTTCCGCCTGAACCGACTCGGACTGATTATATCTCGTATAACGGCGCAGCTGTGTCTTGACCCGTGCCAGCACTTCAATAGGCTTAAACGGCTTTGTAATATAATCATCCGCTCCCAGCGTCAGGCCCATGATCAGGTCACTGTCATCCACCTTGGCCGTCAGCATGATGATCGGAAAAACATATTTCTCCCGCACCTTCTGGCAAATGGCAAATCCATCAATATCAGGCAGCATAATATCAAGAAGCAGCAGATCGGGCACAACCGTATCCAGCTGCTTCAGAAAATCAGAACCATTATAGAATTTATATACCGTAAAACCATCATTTTTCAGATAAAGCTCCAGTAAATCAGCAATCTCTTTCTCGTCATCAACGATCATAATCTTCTCGTACATTTGGTCTTCATCCTTTCGTTATTGTCCGTAAATTATTCGTTATTGAATCGGTGATCAGGAGCCGGCCGCTCAGAACGATCCGAACCCTGATTACCTGCTGCATATCCCTTTATAATACAGATACAAAACAAACATTTCAGGTTTGCATTGTTTGAAAAAAATTCATCTGATAAAATCATATCGGACAAATTCCTGAATTTCAACCCCCGTTTTCATGAAGAAATTCTTACAATTTTATGACGTATTTTCCTTTCCGCCGAAGTTCTTCCTGTATCCCATTCACCGTCAGAAACTCCCGAATCTCTTTCATGGCTCGATCCAGTTTTCGCTTTTCCACAAGAAAGTCCATATTATATCTCGATTCCGCTTCCCACTCACTGAGCATCTCCGAATGATCATCAATCCAATCTGTTATAGCTTCAATAGTATTCTTATATCCAGTTTTCGTATTTATCATATCACATATATGTATTTCTTTCAACAAATGAAAAAAATATAATTTTTTTCAAAAAAAGGGTTGACAAATCTTTTGCACTGTTATATAACGTATATAACAAATAAAACAAATAACACATAAGGAACCAAAGCGGATCAGGTTCATGAAAATGCCGCACAGGTATTTTCCTCTTCCCGGTTCCATGTGTCATCTATAATATAAGGAGGAATTGATTATGTTAGTACCTACTATTTTTTCAAACAGATTTTTTAATGATTTCTTTGAAGATGCATTCCAGCCTTTCAGCGGCAGCTATTCCACCTCAGACAATACAAACGGCCTGATGAGCGCCGATGTGAAAGAATATGATGACAAGTATGTAATGGATCTGGAACTTCCCGGATACAGGAAGGAAGATGTACACGCTCAGTTAAAGAACGGATATCTGATCATTCAGGCCCAGCATTCCGAGAACAGTGACCAGAAAGACGATGCCGGACATTACATCCGCAGAGAACGTTTCAGCGGCAGCTGCCAGAGAAGCTTCTATGTAGGCAAGGAGGTGAAAGAAAGCGATATCTCCGCTTCCTTCAATGACGGTGTTCTGACACTGCAGATCCCGAAGATTCAGGCTGTTCCCGTAGAGGATAAGGCAAAATATATCAGTATCGATTGATGATGCTGTTCCGATAACGGGTCAGAACAAGTCAAACGGTTCAGGTTCAACTTCATCTGAACGGCTGCATTTTCTGATCTGATATGCAGCAGGGTGATAGTTACAATGCGGCAGGGCCGGTAAAGCCTCAAGATCCGCCCGCGGGGTTCATACCCGCGGCAGATTTAGGACTTTACCGGCCCTGTTTTGTATATAAGTAACTTTTCAGAGCGGATCTCGAAAAAACTGTGTGTTTCCTACCGGCACATGTTTCGAAACAGCAGGGCCGTAAGCGCCCGTGGCATTGGTCAGCAGAGCCAATATCTGAACAAGCCAATATCTGAACAGCAGCTAATCTTCCGGAAAACAAAAACCGGAAAAGGCTGTTCTGTAGCACCGGTCATTACGATCAGTTTCACAGAACAGCCTTCTTTTTTAAGTTTTTGCTGTTATTCTATTGAGTTTATTTCGTTTAATAAATCCGGACTTCTGCCAACCTGTTATACACGCTGCACATCCACCCTGCTGATGATTATTCAGCAGCTTCTTCTCCAGCATCCGCTGCGGGTATATCATTGTGTACCTGAGATACGGTAACTACAACAGCTTCCGGATCGGTCTTCAGGTCTATATCCTTATC
>JAQYDI010000108.1 GCA_028724245.1 Lachnospiraceae bacterium | reverse complement strand
CCGCTCCCCCCGGACGAAGTTTTAACCTATCTTCACCCAATCTCTGCTTTTATCTTCCGATAGATTCCTTCTGCATCCAGCCCGTATTTGCGGATCAGTTCCGCTGCGGGACCGGATTCCCCGAAGGCATCTTCCATGCCGATCTTGTATACCGGTACCGGATGTCTGCGGGATACACAGTCACATACGGCGCTTCCCAGTCCGCCGATGACGGAGTGTTCTTCTGCCGTGATGATCCTGCCTGTTTCTTCTGCCGCTTTCAGGATCAATTCCTCATCCAGCGGTTTGATGGTGTGGATGTTGATGACTCTGGTACTGATTCCGTCTTTTTCCAGCATTTCGGCTGCCCCCAGACTTTCTGATACACACAGGCCTGTGGCCACGATGGTCAGGTCCTTTCCTTCACGGAGCGTGACGCCTTTGCCGATCTCGAATCTGTAATCAGGACGGTCATTGATCACCGGTACAGCCAGTCTGCCGAATCGCAGATATACAGGGCCTTCCATTTCATAAGCTGCCTCCACGGCTGCTCTTGCTTCCACATCATCACTGGGGTTGATGACGGTCATACCCGGAATGGTGCGCATCAGTGCAATATCTTCGTTGCACTGATGGGTCGCACCGTCCTCACCGACGGAAATGCCTGCGTGGGTGGCGCCGATCTTCACGTTCAGGTGGGGATATCCGATGGAATTTCTTACCTGTTCAAAAGCACGTCCGGCTGCAAACATGGCAAAACTGCTGGCAAAAGGCACCATGCCTGTTGCAGCAAGGCCGGCTGCAATGCCCATCATGTTAGATTCGGCAATACCGCAGTCGATATGTCTGTCCGGGAATTCCTTTTTGAAAATGCCGGTTTTGGTGGCAGCTGCCAGATCCGCATCCAGCACCACCAGATCGTCATACTTCCTGCCCAGCTCTGCCAGGGCTTTCCCGTAACTCTCTCTGGTAGCGATCTTCTTTACTTCTGACATAATTTTCCGCCCTCCTCTTCCAGCTCTTTCATCGCCTGTGCAAACTGCTCGTCATTGGGTGCCGTTCCGTGCCAGCCCGCCTGGTCCTCCATAAAGGAAACGCCTTTTCCCTTGACCGTCTTCATGATGATAGCCGTGGGAACGCCCTTTGTCTCCCGTGCTTCCTCAAATGCGGCTGCCAGCTGTTCAAAATCATTACCGTCTGCCACATTCACCACATGGAAACCGAAGGAAGCAAATTTCTCATCGATGGGGTAAGGTGAACATACATCGGATACCCTGCCGTCGATCTGCAGGTCATTGTTGTCCACGATGAATACCAGGTTGTCCAGCTTCTTCGCTGCGGCAAACATGGCAGCTTCCCATACCTGACCTTCCTGGATCTCGCCGTCACCGAAGAGGCAGTAGGTGCGGTATGATTTTCCGCGCAGTTTTGCGGAAAGTGCCATGCCCACGGCGGCGGAACCGCCCTGTCCGAGGGAACCGCTGGACATGTCCACGCCGGGGATATGCTTCCGGTCAGGATGTCCCTGCAGGTAGGAACCGGTGTGACGCAGGGTCTCCAGATCCTCTTTTGGGAAAAAGCCCCTTTCCGCCAGCGCGGCATAATAACCGGGGGCGGTATGACCCTTGGACAGGACGAAACGGTCCCTGTCAGGATCCTGTGTATTTTCCGGATTTACCTTCATTTCCTCCATATACAGGTAGGTAAATACCTCTGCCGCAGAGAGGGATCCGCCGGGATGGCCGGATTTTGCCGCATGGACACCACGGATGATTCCCTTACGTACTTCATTTGCATGATATTTCAGTTCTGTTAATTTCTGCTCTGTTAAACTCATTGCTGCTCCTTCCAGTCTTTTCCGGTAAGACTATTCCCCGAAAACAGCCCGGTAATCCTGCTGGAATTTCTCAATTCCCGCATCGGTCAGGGGATGCTTTGTCATCTGTTCGATCACCTTGTAGGGAACGGTTGCGATATGGGCGCCTGCCAGTGCGCAGTCCGTTACATGAATGGGATTGCGTACACTTGCAGCGATGATCTGGGTATCCAGACCTGCCACATCAAAGATCTGTGCGATCTCGGAGATCAGGTCCACGCCGCGCACGTTGATATCATCCAGACGTCCCAGGAAGGGGGAAACATAGGCAGCACCTGCTCTTGCAGCCAGCAGGGCCTGATTGGCCGTGAAGATCAGCGTTACATTGGTTTTGATGCCCTCAGAAGACAGGGTTTTGCAGGCTTTCAGGCCTTCCACGGTCATGGGGATCTTCACCACCATGTTGGGATGGATGGCGGCAATTTCACGGCCTTCCCGGATCATGCCTTCCGCATCCACAGTCGTTGCCTTCACCTCGCCGCTGATGGGACCGTCCACAATATCGGTGATTTCTTTAATAACTACCTTGAAATCACGGCCTTCCTTTGCGATCAGGGAAGGATTTGTGGTAACGCCGCAGATCACGCCCATATCATTGGCTTTTCTGATGTCATCCACATTTGCTGTATCAATAAAAAATTTCATATAAATAAATCTCCTTGATAAATCTTAAAAACTTCTAAAATTCCGCGTTTTCCAGATGATATTCTTTCCGAAAATCTATTTCAGGCTTTCCGTTGCTGCTTTCTCAATTGCAAGACCTGATTTATACCGTTCAATAAATGTATTGAAACCTGCCACATCTTCCGGATCAGGCATAACCTGAACGCTTTCCGCATCCTTGAAGACTCTGTTCTCCAGATAATCGCTGAGAGACTCTCCTTCTTCTTTCTGCAGCATATAGGAAGCAAGAACAGCAATTCCCCATGCACCGCCTTCACCGGCTGTTTTCATAACGGAAACAGGTGTATTCAGTGCAGCTGCCAGAATTTTCTGACCAACACCCTCTGTCTTGAACAGACCGCCGTGGCCCCAGATCACATCCACCTGAACGCCCTCTTCTCCCAGAAGCAGGTCATTGCCCACCTTGATGGCAGCCAGAGAAGTATACAGATGCGTTCTCATGAAATTGGCCAGTGTAAAATTGCAGTTCTGTTCCCGTGCGAACAGCGGTCTTCCTTCTGAAAAATGCGTAATATGTTCGCCTGAGAAATAGTTGTAGGCCAGCAGTCCGCCGCAGTCCTTATCGCCTTCCAGTGCTTTGCGGTAAAGGCCGCCGTACAGATCATTCATATCAATGTCCACATGGAACAGATCGCAGAATTCCTTAAATACAGATACCCATGCATTCAGATCGGATGTACAGTTATTGCAGTGGACCATGGCAACAGAATTGCCTTCCGGTGTGGTAACGATGTCGATTTCCGGATACAGTCCGGTAAGCTTCTTTTCCAGAACGATCATGGAAAATACAGAGGTACCTGCGGAAACGTTGCCGGTACGAACTTTCACACTGTTGGTGGCAACCATGCCGGTACCTGCATCGCCTGCGGGAGGACACATGGGAATACCCGGTTTCAGCGCGCCGCTGGGATCCAGCAGTTTCGCACCTTTCTCCGTCAGTCTGCCAGCTTCCTCACCTGCCTGAAGCACCCGGGGAAGAATCTGTTCGATCTTCCAGGGATAATTCCGGTCAGCCACCTTCTGATCGAACTTTTCCAGCATATCCGTATAATAATATTTTGTTTCCGAATCAATGGGGAACATACCGGATGCATCATCGATACCCAGCACTTTTTCACCGGTCAGTGCCCAGTGAACATATCCTGCCAGTGTCGTAAAGAATGCAATATCCTTTACATGCGGTTCCTCATTCAGAATGGCCTGATACAGATGTGCAATGCTCCAGCGCTGCGGAATCTGATGATGAAACAGTTCCATCAGTTCCACCGTTGCAGGCTCTGTCATGGTATTTCTCCAGGTACGGAACGGTACCAGCAGCTGACCGTCTTTGTCAAAAGGCAGATAACCGTGCATCATGGCGCTGACACCGATGGCACCGATGGTGGTCAGCTCCACACCGTACTTTGCCTGAACTTCTGCCTTCAGATTTCTGTAGCAGTCCTGAACCCCGTTCCAGATATCCTCCACATGGTAAGTCCACACACCGTCCTCCAGACGGTTTTCCCAGGAATGATCTCCTGTGGCCAATAATTCATTCTTTTCACTTAACAGCACACCTTTAATTCTTGTGGAACCAAATTCAATGCCGAGAACTGTTTTTCCCTCTTTAATCAGAGTCTGTACAGTACAATCACCCACTATTTTAACCCTCCGTTTTATAACAGCTGCTTTATTTTTTAATCTGTCCGTAATAAGCGTTTGCGCCGTGTTTTCTGTAATAATGCTTGTCCTGCAGTTCCTGAGGAGCAGGCTTTACATTGGGATTGATCATCTCGCTCCATGCCGCCATTTTTGCACATTCTTCCGCAACAACCGCATTGTGTACCGCGTCATGTGCGCTGGTGCCCCAGGTAAATACGCCATGGTTTTTGCACAGTACAGCCGGTGTTGCAATGGGGTCCCTGTGATTTGCATCAAAATCATCCGCAATCAGCACACCTGTATTCAGCTCGTACGCTTCTTCGATTTCTTCCTTTGTCAGATTTCTGACACAGGGAATTTCCCCGTAAATATAATCCGCATGGGTTGTTCCGTAGCAGGGAACGGCTCGTCCGGCCTGTGCCCAGCTGGTAGCCCAGGGAGAATGGGTGTGTACCACGCCGCTGATTCCGGGGAAACGGTTGTACAGCACCATATGGGTCGCTGTATCGGAAGACGGATTATAATCACCCTCAACCTTATTGCCTTTCAGGTCAACCACCACCATATCTTCCGGCCGCAGCTCATCGTATTCCACGCCGCTGGGCTTGATGACAAATAATCCGCTCTCTCTGTCAATGCCGCTTACATTGCCCCAGGTAAATGTAATCAGATGATATTTGGGAAGCAGCATATTGGCTTCATATACTTCTTTTTTTAACTGTTCTAACATTTCCCGTTCTTCCTTTTATTTTATTTATAGAAAATATCGCCCAGCATCAGATCCTTCTTGAAATCTCTGATATTGGTATTTTTGTCAATATAAACAGCTTCGATGCCCATTGCATTTGCCCAGTCGCCCATCTGTTCTGCAGTCAGGTCATAAGTGAATGCGGTATGATGTGCGCCGCCTGCCAGGATCCATGCTTCCGCACCGGTGTACAGGTTCGGTTCGGGTTCCCAGAAATTGGTCGCTACAGGAAGCTTGGGCATGGGCTTTTCATTTTTCTTGCAGTTTACATCGTTGATGATCAGACGGAAACGGTTGCCCAGATCGATCAGAGAGGTCGCAATACCTTTTCCTTCCTTGGAAGTAAATACAAGTCTTGCGGGGTCTTCTCTGTCACCCATGGACAGGGGCTGGCACTTGATGCTGATGGGGCCTTCTGCGATGGAAGGGCAGATTTCCAGCATATGAGCCTGTAAAATACCTTCTTTGCCTTTTACGAAGTTGTAGGTGTAATCTTCCAGCATGGAAGTACCCTTTGCATCCTTCATGCCTTCTGTCATGATCTTCATCAGTCTTACCATGGCAGCTACTTTCCAGTCTCCTTCTGCGCCGAAGCCGTAGCCCTTCTGCATCAGTCTCTGGATTGCCAGACCGGGCAGCTGCTTTAATGCACCCAGATCGCCGAAATGTGTTACGATGGCATGGTAGTTCTTTTCTTCCAGGAAACGTTCAAAACCAAGCTCGATCTGTGCCTGTACAGCAACGTGGCGTTTGAATTCTTCCGGATCTCTGCCTTCCAGCAGGATATCGTATTTCTCATAATACTCATCAACCAGCGCCATGGTATCGGACTGAGAAACACTGTCAACACATTCTGCAATTTCATTAACCGGATAAGTATCCACTTCCCAGCCGAATTTCAGCTGTGCTTCCACCTTATCGCCTTCTGTAACGGCAACATTTCTCATGTTGTCGGCAACACGCATAACACGGATGTGGCTGCTTTCGATGATACCTACAGCAGTTCTCATCCATGAAGCGATTCTCTTCTGAACTTCCTCATCAGCCCAGTGGCCCACAACAACCTTTCTTTCGATTCCCATTCTGGTAACGATGTGTCCGTACTCTCTGTCACCGTGAGCAGACTGATTTTCATTCATGAAATCCATATCGATGGAATCGTAGGGGATTTCTTCATTGAACTGTGTATGTAAATGAAGCAGAGGTTTTCTGTATTCCTGTAAACCAATGATCCATGATTTTGCAGGTGAGAATGTGTGCATCCATGTAATTACGCCGGCACATTCTTCATCAGTATTGGCTTCATTGAAGGTTCTGCGGATCAGCTCGTTGGTGATCAGCGTAGGTTTCCATACGACTTCATAAGGAAGCAGACCGGATTCATTCAGCTTGCCTACAATGATTCTGGAATGCTCTGCCACATGTGCCAGACATTCATCACCGTATAAGTCCTGTGAACCGGTGCAGAACCAGAATTTGTAATTTTTCTTCTTTAACATATTTTTTCCTCACTTTCCTGTTTCTTTATGCTTTCATTTTATACAATTCCGGATTCACCAGCAATTTCAAAAGCTTACCATTCTCCCTCCAAAAGTTACCTATTCCGACCGGTTTGTAATTGTTTTTTCGATAAAAAATAGTATAATGGTAACTGTTCAGAGACAGACAGCGTTTTCAAAGCCGGCTCCGAACAGCTACGGTATCATTCAAATACATAGGAGGATTGGAATCGTGAATTTATCAGAACAGTGCAGACAGATTACCGGCTCCGACTGCAGGCAGCTCGCCCCGGATCATCAGTTAAGTTCCCGGCTCGTATGCCCCGAATATTCAAAATCTGTAAAAGAAGTAAAGGTATACCCGCTTCTGTCCTCAGAGCGTATTTTTTTCCTGTGCTGGAACTTTGACGGCCTCGGACTCCTCCGCGCCGCCATGTACCCTTCCCCCGAAAAATTCTGCTATCCTTTCCATTTTAAAAACGGAGACAAAACCCAGCGTCACACACACGATTACATCGAACTGGGATATGTGGTTCAGGGCTCCTTCCGGCAGCGTATCTGCGAAAAAGATATTGTTTTTCAGGAAGGGGATTTCTGCCTCATCGATAAAAACTGTATTCATCAGGATTATCTCATGGACCAGCCTTCCACTGTCCTTTTTTTCGGCATTGATAATGAGATGTTCCGGGAAATCACCGATGAAAACGTCAGCACCGAAAAAATCATTTCCTTTCTGCAGACGGCGCTGATGAAACAGAAGGATCTGCAGCAGTATATCCATTTCCGACCCGCTGCCGGTGCCCGTGAAAAAATGGAATCCTGCATCTCTCTGCTTTTGTCGGAGCTCTACGAACCGCAGATTGGCTCCTCCTACCTGTGCAAAGGACTCCTTCTGCGCATTTTCCGCCTTCTAAGCACCGACTATGAATTTTCTCTGTCCAGAAAACAGCAGAAAACCATGAGCTGGATCGTCTTTGAAGAAGTCTGCAGTTACATTCAGTCCCATTATCAGACCGTAACAATTCAGGATCTGATGGAAATCTTCCATTTTCAGGAAGATTACTTCAACCGGCTCATCAAAAAGAAAACCGGCCTCACCTACTCGGCTTACGTACAGGACATCCGCCTGAAAAAAGCCGAACAGCTGCTGCTCCACACAGAACGCAGCGTATCTGATATCGCAGAACAGGTTGGTTACCAGAACAAAGGATATTTTTATAAAATATTCTCAGAAAAATACGGCATGACACCGGCCAGATACAGGGAAGCCCAAAAAGTGTAGGATATGTCATTCAGACTTCGGCGGGGGACGGATGGTGGTGAGGCACAGGTTTCCGCCCCTCCCCCCGGGAATATGAAGTTCTGAATGATATGGGGGAAGAACACAGTGTTTTCGAGATCAGCGCTGAACAGTTACCTTTATTTGAAATTTTTTGAAAAAGTTGTTGACAGGTTTGGGATTTTGTAGTATGATATGTTTCGTTCGAGAGAACATCAGTTGAATGAGAGATGCGCGAGTGGCTCAGTGGTGGAGTATCGCCTTGCCAAGGCGAGGGTCGCGGGTTCGAATCCCGTCTCGGGGGGTAAAAAAAATGATATGTGAAAACATGTCCTCTTTTTTTAAGCGCGGAGGTCATCGAACAAAGCATTTCAGTCCATGAATAACGGGAGTACTGAAATGCTTTGTTCGAATGACCTCGGCTCCTGACCTTCATTTCATATATTTTTTCAACAAAAAAGACAGCCTGGCTACAGCTGTCTTTTTTGTTGGTTCTCCGGCTGGTCAGACCGGAATGCGAATAAGGATACAAAAAGGATTACAATCCAAAAAGGACTGTACGATCTATGGCTAAAGGACTAGCCCTTGTAATTAAAAGTATTAAAATTATTTGTTTTTGTGCGCTTCTTTTGTCTATATGTATTATATCATAAAAATAAAATTATGGAAATGAATAATAATATAGAATAATATTAAAAAAATTGATATTATATTACTGTTCATAGTCAGGCAGATTTGCATAAAAGCGCGGCAAATGCCTGGCGGGAGATTCAATTATGATGGAGAGAAAGGTGGGGAATTATGGATCTGAAAAAGTATGAGGTTTTCGTCAAGACGGTTGAGTGCGGAAGTCTTTCGGAGGCGGCAAGATTGCTGGGATATACACAATCCAATGTTACACATATGATTCAGGGGCTGGAGTCATATTTCGGTTTTTCTCTGATGCTGAGAAATAAAGGCGGTATTATGCTGACGGAGAATGGCAGGAAGATTCTTCCTTATATGGAAAAAGTTCTGGAGGATGACCGTCATATGATGCAGGTGGTGGAAGAAATCAATGGCCTGGAAGTTGGCGTTCTGCGTATCGGCAGTTTTGCGAGTGTAGCGATACAATGGCTGCCGGAATGCATTCAGCGCTTTAATCAGGATTTTCCGGGAATTCGAATTGAACTGTTTGACTACGATCCGTCGGAAATAGAAAAACATCTTCTGGAAGGAAAACTGGACATTGGATTTCTGACAGAAACAGATAACCTGAAAGTTGATTTTCTGCCTCTGTATAAAGATGAAATGAAAGCCATCCTGCCAAATGAAGCTCCTTACTCCGACATGGAAAGTTATCCTGTCAAACGATATGAAACAGACCCATTCATATTTCCTACACAGGGGCTGGACTGGGATGTGAATAATATTATAAAAAAGGAAAAGCTTCACCCCAACAAAGCCTACTATGTCCATGGGGACGATGCCATCATAGCCATGGTACAGCATGGACTCGGCGTCGGCCTGATGCCGGATCTGTTCCTGAGAGAACGCAATCTGACACTTCTTGTAAAAAGTCTGGAACCGTGTCACTACAGAATCATAGGAATGGGATATTCCAAATACATGACTAACCGGCGAATCGTACGAAAATTCACAGAATACCTGCTGCGGGTAGTCAAAGACAAATGCGGCAATGTACTGGGGTGATTCTCGTCGTACTTGACTCACTTCAGCGAGTCCGAGGCTATTCGAACATGGCATTTCAGATTCCCGTTTTTAATAAGCTGAAATACTATGTTCGAATACCTCGGCCCGCGGCACCGCCTTTCGTGCGCGAGACGGGAGGGTCTGACCCAGGACTCACTTCAGTGAGTCCGAGGTCATTCGAACATGGCTTTTCAGATTCCCGTTTCCAATAAGCTGAAATGCCATGTTCGAATACCGCGGACTCAACAAAAAATAAGATGGTTACAAAGTAACCATCTTATTTTTTGTTAAGCGCGAGACGGGA
>JAQYDI010000107.1 GCA_028724245.1 Lachnospiraceae bacterium | reverse complement strand
GTGAGGTCCGTCCAGTACCATCTGATCGCCTGTGTAAGCATGGATAGTAGCCATGATACCAGACTGGATGGGAGCGTAGTCATTCAGAGCCTTAGCCATAGGAGCTAAGCAGTTTGTTGTACAGGATGCAGCAGAAATGATAGTATCTTCTGTTGTCAGAGTCTTTTCATTTACACTGTAAACGATCGTAGGCAGATCATTACCAGCGGGAGCGGAAATAACAACTTTCTTAGCACCAGCTGTGATATGAGCGGATGCTTTTGCTTTGGATGTATAGAAACCTGTGCATTCCAGAACTACATCAACACCGATTTCGCCCCAGGGAAGGTTTGCTGCATCTTTTTCTGCATAAATTTTGATTTCTTTGCCGTCAACTACGATAGCGCCATCTTTAGCTTCAACTGTATCAGCTAAAGCATATCTGCCCTGTGAAGAGTCATATTTTAATAAGTGAGCAAGCATCTTGGGATCTGTTAAATCGTTGATTGCTACTACTTCATATCCTTCAGCACCAAACATCTGTCTGAAAGCAAGACGACCGATACGGCCAAAACCATTAATTGCAACTTTTACTGCCATTTTTTATTCCTCCTAGAATAATCTGTAAACTCTTTGTGTTTACGTTTCTACCTGTCTGAGTTTTTTGCTCAGACACTATGGATATTGTACAAAATCAAGGACAATTATGCAAGTCGAAAATATTACAGAATTTCGTATGTTTTTTATCAAAATGGCTAAATAAAAATGCACCATTATTTTCAATTCGTGTTTCTTATTGAATTTTTCCCACAAAAATCCGTGAATAATTATCTAATTTGTCTGATTGTTTATTTTCTGTCAAGGTTTAGGCCAGCCAACCGGCAAACTTTTTGATTTTCCTTCCCGCACATACGTTATGTGCAGTTTTTTTTATTTTATTCGGATAATACTGTACTTTTTCCGTCTTTTCGCTTATGATGTTTACTGTAAAAATTCAGCTTGGAGGTTTTTATGTATACTGACAGCCACATTCATACATCCTTTTCCAGCGATTCCGAAACACCTGCCCGTTTGCAGATCGAACGTGCTGTCGATCTGGGCATGGAAGCCGTATATATCACGGATCATCAGGATTTCGATTTTCCTGAAAAAACTTACGGAATGTCTTTTCAATTTGACACGCAGGACTACATAACAGAAATCCTGCAGCTGAAGGAAGAATACAAAAACCGGATCGAAGTCCGTACAGGCGTAGAGCTCGGCCTGATGAATCATTTAAAAGACCGGCTTGAAGCCTATACCGCTTTGTGGCCCTTTGACTATGTAATCGGCTCCGTTCATCTGGTCCGCAGCATGGACCCTTATTATCCGGAGTTTTATGAAGGCCGGACCAGCCGTGAAGCATATCTTGAATATTTTGAAACTACTCTGGAAAATGTACGGCTGCACAGCTGTTTTGATGCACTGGGACATCTCGATTATGTCGTCCGCTACGGCCCCGATGCGCCTTCCGGCTACCCTTCGGATGATTACCGCGAGGTAATCGATGAAATTCTCCGTCTGCTGATTCAAAAGGGAATTGCGCTGGAGTGCAATACAGCAGGCCTGAAATACGGTCTCGGTTTTCCCAATCCCCACGGGGATGTGATCCGCCGTTACGCAGAGCTGGGAGGAGAAATGGTCACTCTGGGTTCCGACGGACACCAGCCAGCTCACATCGGCTACGCATTTACCGATATTGGAGATTATCTGAAAAACTGCGGCATCCGGTATCAGACGGTATTCCGCAGCCGAAAACCTGAATGGATACCTTTATAAGTAATATTGAAAAAGAAAAGAGGAAACAACCTATGAACACTGCTTCTGCTATCCTGAAAAAGGGGGAAGGCCGGACTGTCAAATCCGGTGGTTTATGGATTTTTGATAATGAAATTGCCCGCATAGAAGGTAATTTTACAAACGGCGAAATCATTGCCGTAGAAGATTTTGACGGATATTTTATGGGGTGGGGATATATTAATACCCACTCCAAGATCCGCATCAGGCTCCTTTCCCGCAGACGGGAAGATATCATCACCGATGAATTTCTCGAAAAGCGTGTCCGCGCCTGCTGGGAATACAGAAAAGATGTGATCGATACCGGCTGCTGCCGCCTGATTTTCGGAGAAGCCGATTTTCTCCCCGGCATTGTAGTCGACAAATTTTCCGATATCCTGGTAGTGGAGTCTTTGACTCTGGGTATTGACCTGCTGAAAGAAAAAATCATTGGATTCCTGAAAAAAATACTGGCAGAAGACGGAATCATCATCCGCGGTGTGTACGAGCGCAGCGATGCCAAAGTCCGGGAGCAGGAGGGTATGAAGCGGTATAAAGGTTTTATCGGAGAACCCTTTGACACGCAGGTTATCATCGAAGAAAACGGTGTCAAATATTATGTCGATGTGAAAGACGGTCAGAAAACCGGTTTCTTTCTGGACCAGAAACTGAACCGCCGTGCCGTTGCCAGACTGTGCAGCGGCAAAAAAGTGCTGGACTGCTTTACTCACACCGGTTCCTTTGCGCTGAATGCCGGAAAGGCAGGTGCCGTTTCCGTTCTGGGCGTTGATGCTTCAGACACCGGCGTCCAGCAGGCCATCCGCAATGCACAGCTGAACGGACTGGCCGATACGGTTCATTTTACCTGTGCCGATGTATTTGAACTGCTTCCCCAACTGGAAAAGCAGGGGGAACAGTACGATGTGGTCATACTGGATCCTCCTGCTTTTACAAAATCAAGAAATTCCATCAAAAATGCCGTAAAAGGTTACCGCGAAATCAATCTGCGGGGTATGAAGCTGGTGAAAAACGGCGGCTATCTGGCCACCTGCTCCTGTTCTCATTTCATGGATCCTCAGCTGTTTGCAAAAACGATCCGTGAAGCTGCTTCAGGAGCCCACAAATACCTCCGTCAGGTGGAATTCCACACACAGGCACCTGATCATCCCATTCTCTGGACATCCGACGAATCCTACTATCTGAAATTCTATATTTTCCAGGTGGTGGACCGTCACTGATCTCATGTTACTGATTTTCTGTTCCGGACTGTCTTTCTGTGAGAAGCAGAAGGCAGTCCAGAACCTGATCCAGTTTTTCATAAGGCGCTTCATTCAGAAGTCCCAGTATTTTCATCAGATTATCATCCAGTTCCATCACGCTGTTTTTCTGAACAGCCTGTTCTGCGATTTCTTCCAGCGTTCCCGCCAGTTCGTCAAGCAGCATCAGGGTTTCAAAAGTCTCCGGGCGGTTCAGATCACAGTTTTCCGGAAGCCCGAATGTATGATCCGGTTTTTCCACCAGATAGAACTGCAGCTTCTGTCTTCTTGAAAGGATCAGCTCGATCAGGCCCATGCGCCGGTTCAGTTCCTGATTGTCGGCACCGCATTCTTCCAGCAGTTTCTTCACTTTTTCTTTTTTCTCGTAAAAAAACTGCCACGTACCGATATCCTCCACGGTACATCCATTCATTTCCAGAATGGTTTCTGCCAGCAGATTATCTCCCATATTCATCTCCCTCTCTCCTTTTACCGGATCTGTTTACAGAGTCCCCTTTGTGGACAGTACATCCGTGATCCGTTCGTCAAACATAGTCGCCATATCCAGCGCTTTGGCAAATGCCTTGAACATGGCTTCCATTATATGGTGATTATTTGTCCCGTACATTACTTTCATATGCAGGTTCATGGCTCCCGCATAGGAAACCGCATAAAAGAATTCTCTGGCCATTTCCGTATCCATATCACCGCACCGGTCGCAGGAAAATTCGGCATCCCAGCAGAAATAAGGGCGTCCCGAAAGGTCAACGGCACACATAACCAGTGTTTCATCCATGGGAAGCAGCGAATAGCCGTATCGCTTGATTCCTTTCTTATCTCCGGCCGCTTCGCGGATAGCGGTTCCAAGAACAATTCCTGTATCCTCAATCGTATGATGGGAGTCCACATGCAGATCCCCTTTGACTTTCAGATCCAGATCAAAAAGCCCGTGTCGGGTAAATCCATCCAGCATGTGATCAAAAAATCCGATTCCCGTCTGAAGAGAAGCATTTCCATGTCCATCCAGATTCAATGCCAATGTAATCTGTGTTTCTTTCGTATTTCTTTCAACTGTACTGATCCGATTCATAAAAACAGGCACAGTCCGACAGCTTCTGCCGTTTATCATGTGCCTTCCTCCTTTCCTGTTATATAAGAAAAGAATCTCGTTTCACGAGATTCTCCGCCTGCGGCGGGTCACTTCAATGACATCTTCCTTTCCGCCGCAGTGCGATCCCCTCGGAGCGTTCTTGTATAACAGGAAACTGCGTTTCCTGTTATACAAGAAAAGGCTGTCCACAGGACAGCCTTATGCAGCGGAGACGGAGGGATTCGAACCCTCGTGCCCGGAACGGACAAAACGATTTCGAGTCGTTCTCGTTATGACCACTTCGATACGTCTCCTTGCCACGACGCGTTAGATTATAACATTTTCATGCCGTCATGTCAATCATAAAAATTATCTAAACTGTTCAGAGCCAGCCTCGAAAACACGGTGCATTTCCTCGGTGCGGCGTATCCGCCAAATAAACAAATAAATTCATAGAGCAACAGGCTCTGAACAGTTACATAATATATCCGCCGCCGGCGATGGCGTTTCCGCTGTACAGTACAATGGACTGTCCGGGAGTTGCTGCCCGAACGTGCTCTTCGAATACAGCTTCAAATATGCCGTCCCCCAATGCAGTTACACGACACCAGTTTCCTTTATGACCATATCGGATTCTTCCCCACAGCCTTTCTTCCTTCGTAAAATCCGTACTGCCCATGAAGACCGCCTCCTGAAAACGGACTTTTGTGGTAAACACGTCTTCATTGGAGCCGATCACTACCTCATTGGTGTCCGGGCGGATCTGCGTCACAAAAACCGGATGTCCCATGGCAAGATTCAGGCCTTTGCGCTGACCGATCGTATAATGAACGATTCCCTTATGTTTTCCAAGTACCTGTCCGTCCGCCGTAACGAAATTCCCTTCTTCCGGAAATTTTTCTCCGGAACAACGCTCAATAAATCCTGCATAATCATGATCCGGAATAAAACAGATTTCCTGACTGTCCGGTTTATCGGCTACCGGAATCCCTGCTTTTTCTGCAATTGCGCGGATTTCCTCTTTCTCATAAACCCCAAGAGGCATGATCGTATCGGCCAGCTGCTCCTGTGTCAGACGATACAGAACATAAGACTGGTCTTTGGCAGTCGATACCGCCCGCTCCACAGCCAGACGGCCATTGGCCTGCTTTCCGATTCCGGCGTAATGTCCCGTTGCCAGACGAACTGCTCCCATATCACGGCAGCTTTCCAGCAATCCCAGCCATTTAACCGTATGATTGCACATCACACAGGGGTTGGGGGTCAGTCCTTTCCGGTAAGAATCTGTAAAATAGCGGATAACCTTTTTTTCAAATATATCCGAAAGATCCCTTGTTACAAAAGGAATCCCCAGATATTCCGCCACCTTCCGGGCATCCGCTGCAGACTGATCTCCTCCCGGATATTCAAACATATGTACGTTAACCCCTGTCACATCGTATCCCTGTTCTTTCAAAAGATATGCCGTAACAGAAGAATCCACGCCGCCGGACAGGCCGACTATGACTTTTCCTTTCAAAATCAAACACCTCCAATTGCTTCATTGTACAGGAAGATCCTGAAAATAGCAAGAATATCCCGTTCTCTTTTCCCATAAGATATTCTGTAATGTTACACCGGAGCTGCCTATGTCCCGAAAACTTCCTTCCGTTATCACCGGTACCCTGTATCTTGGTGCAGCCGGTATTATTACCCGTTTTCTGGGTTTTTTTTATAAAGTCTGGCTCGGAAATCTCATCGGAGCAGAGGAACTTGGAATCTATCAGCTGGTTTTTCCCGTATTCTCCATCTGCATGGCCGTCTGCGGAGGACCTTTCCAGACAGCAGTTTCCAGATTCACTGCCGAATATCAGGAACACGATCCCGAAAAAGCAAAATGCATTCTGCAGCTTTCTCTTATCATGTCATGTACGCTTTCCCTGCTGTGCGCAGCGGTTATTCTGCTGTTTCATCATTCTATCGCAGCATATTTTCTGCTGAATGAACGATGCAGCCGCCTTCTGCCCTGCATGGTACCGGCGCTTCCGCTGAGTGCCATACATAACTGCATAACCGGCTGGTATTACGGACAGAAAAAAACAGCGGTCCCGGCGTGGGCCAACCTGACGGAACAAGGTGTCCGTATCCTGTTTGTGTGGTTTCTGATCCGATCGGTTCCGGATTTCACGGTTATTCAGGTAGTCTGGGCACTGGTTGCCGGAGAACTGACCTCTGCCCTTTTTACCGCATACTGCTGTCGGACAGACTGCAGAAAAATGTATCGCATTTTTCCTCAGCAGACCGTTTCAGGCAGAATTCTGAAAAAAAGTTTTTATGAAATTTCATCCATGACCTGTCCGCTCACCGCCAACCGGCTGATCATGAATCTTCTGCAGAGCGTGGAATCCGTCATGATTCCCAGCCGGCTGATTCTCTATGGTATACCTGAAAATACAGCACTTTCCATGTATGGTACCCTGACCGGTATGGCTCTGAGTTTTATTCTGTTTCCCACAGCACTGACGGGACCCTTTTCTTTGATGCTGCTTCCCGATATTGCCAGAGCTTCCTCAGAACACAGAATTTCCTATGTCAGAAAGGCCTCCCGGCTGTCCCTGAGTGCTGCTTTTTTCATCGGGTGTGTATTTACCGCCCTGTTTTTTCTGTTCGGAGAAAACATAGGCAGTCTTTTTTATCCGGGAACACTGGCAGGCAGCTACATCCGTTCCCTGTCATGGCTCTGTCCTTTTCTGTATCTGAACAATATTCTCACCAGTATCCTGCATGGAATAGGCATGACATCTCTCACATTCAGAAACCAGCTCGCCGGACTTGTCCTGCGGCTTGCCGTCACCGTATTTCTTGTTCCTCTTTTCGGCATGAACTGTTACTTTATATCACTTCTGGCCAGTCAGGTTCTCATGTGCAGCCTGAATATGTTCTCTCTTTACTGCAGAAACAGCCTGTGGCAGCAGAATGTCCATCAGAAAATATCACAGGAACAGGATTTCCTGTAATACGGAATTTGTCATTATTTCTATATAAAGAAAGACTGCAGTTTATCCGGTCATCTGCATCTAACCGGATAAACTACAGTCTTCAAAGGAGATTTAAGAAATACAAAGGAGGATTTCCTGCAGATGCTGCATACATCTGAAACAGGAAAACATAAGGTCCGGCAGGAACATCACGCACCATCCTGTCGTCCTTACACGCATATTATATATATTCTGCTTTTTAAAGTCAATATTCAATACTATTTTCAGGGAATTGCATAGTTTTCAGACTTTTTGTCCGGTCAATCATCAAATATCGCCAAACTGTTTTTCCGGCTCCTTATGCAATCTGGCACTATTTTCTGTAAATTCACTTACATTTTTCATAATGTGTCCAACAAATCATTCTGAAATCAGCGGAGCCGTGTTCCTTCATAACGGTTTCTTGTTTTCAGAAAACGTTCCAACGCATAATACTTTTCTTCCACCGAGCCGCCTCCCAGTTCGTAATCCATGGAAATCGCCATGGATTCCAGCATGGAATCAGTCAGTTTTCCTTTCATCATATCAAGAATCTCCAGCTTCTCACTGCAGGAAGAAGCCTCCAGAAAACGAAGCATCATATTCTGCTGCAGCTGTTCCTGATCCCCCTGTGTTATCCCGGACTGTACAGTGTCGGCAGTTCGGACAGAGTCTGTCCCGGACAAAGATTCCCGCACACCCGCGTCTTCACATCCGGCAATCTCACCGGCAGTCCATACTGTCAACCGGTATGGAGCTGTCAATTCCTGACACAGATAGACAGTCTGACCGCTTTCATGACTGACCGCCTCTCCGATAACCATCAGACGTCTCTGATCCGCTCCTTCAAAACAATATCCTTTTTTCAGTGTTTCCATTCCTTATCGCCTCCATTATTCATCCTGACCGCACAGGCTCAGGAAAGCGGAAAGATTCCCGCGTCTTCCCTTTGTATACCGGTGAGAAAACAGCAGTTCCGGGTTACAGCAGGTACACACATTGGTAACCGCTATATGTTCTTCTGAAATACCGGCATTCAAAAGAATCTGCTCATTGGCTTTCCACAGATCCAGCTGATATTTTCCTGCTGCATTTTTCTGAAGAATCTGATCCGCCTCCTTCCCGGAAAATGCCGTCTGGAAAGCTTCCGCCACCTCCGGTCCGACCTCGTAACAATCCCGGCAGATACTTGGTCCGATACATGCCAGAATATCTTCCGGCCGGGAACCATATGTTTCCTTCATCCGGTTGACAGTGACTTCTCCCATGTGGTTTACCGTTCCACGCCATCCCGAATGAGACAGCCCGATCACATGTCTGACCGGATCCAGAAAATACAGCGGAACACAATCTGCAAAAGAGGTAACAAGAACCGCCTCAGGAACTTCCGTAATCAGCCCGTCCACATCCGTAAAAGGCTTCTTCTCCATGAGCGTCCTGCCGGGTTTGATCATATCCTCGGTCACAGCCTGTACATTAACCGTATGGGTCTGATGGGACAGAATGGCTTTCTCCCAGTCGCATCCAACCGCACGGCAGAACCTTCTGAAATTCTCCTCCACATTGGAAAGGTCATCTCCTCGGGTCATATTGAAGTTCATGGAAGCAAATTCTCCGCTGCTTACACCGCCCAGACGGGTGGAAAATCCATGATGAACCAACCCCGTATCCTGCAGAAGCGGAAAATAAAAGTAAGGAACCTCTCCTTCCTGATTCAGACGAATCGTATCTTTTTTATTCTTTCTGGTAAAAGAAATCATCACATACCTCCAAAAGCATTTTTAATCAGTGAAACTTCTCTGCCGTCGATTGCCAGAACATCAAAACGAACCGGGTGATAAAAGGATATCTCATGATGCTTCATATATACCTGAGCACACCGATAGATTCTCCTTTGTTTCGCCCGGTTTACGGATTCCGCCGCGCTGCCCGAAGCCGCTGTCCGGCGGTATTTTACCTCCAGAAACACAAGATAACCGCCTTCTTCTGCAATCAGATCGATTTCGCCCAGATGGCAGTAATAATTGTGTTCCAGAATTTTATATCCCTGTTCTTCCAGCCAGGCAGCCGCCTGCTGTTCATAACATGTACCCGTCTGACGCCTGTTTCCCGCGGTCATCCATCCTCCTGTATAATATCGCCTGTCACAAAATGTCCAATAAAACTGCGCCTGTGTATGGGACACGGTCCATATGATTTCAATGCTTCAATGTGAGCCGCACTGCCGTATCCTTTATGACCTGCAAAGCCGTACTCCGGATAAAGACTGTCGTACTGCTCCATAATCCGATCTCTGGTAACCTTCGCAATGATGCTCGCCGCAGCAATACTGTAGCATTTCGCATCACCTTTGATCACAGATTTCTGAGGAAGCGCAAGCCCCGGAATCACAACCGCATCATTGACAAGCATATCAGGATACGGTTCCAGTCCGCTTACCGCCTCACGCATGGCCTCATAAGTGGCCTGCAGAATATTGATCTCATCAATCCGTCCGGGAGAAGCCATTCCCACCCCCACACTGACAGCCACATCCATAATCTGATCAAAAAGCTCTTCTCGTTTTGCCGCACTCAGCTTTTTGGAATCATTCACATACAGCAGGGGACAGTCCGGCGGCATAATCACGGCAGCAGCCACCACAGGCCCCGCCAGAGGGCCTCTCCCTGCTTCATCAATACCGGCAAACATACACCCCTGCGCCAGCTCTGCTTCAAAAGACTGCATCCGGCGGACTCTGTCCTGTTCATCATGCAAAGCTGCCAGCTTTTTCCGGCAGGAAGCCGCAAAACGAATCACACCCTGCCTGCTGTCTTTCTCCAGAGCAGGCAGCTCCTGCTCCCACTGTTCCATGGGAAGCGCCTGAATGCGCTCTTTCATTATTTTTAAAGATTCCATACAGGCCTCCTATCTGTCCAGAAGCAGACCTGCTTTATTAAACGGCGTGATCCTGAACAGTGCTCTGCCAATAATGGCATCCCTTTCCACGTCGCCCACCGATGGATCCCTGCTGTCCCGGCTGTCATTGCGGTTATCTCCCAGCACAAAATACTCGTCCTCTCCCAGTGTAATCGGCTCCGAAGCGCGCCCCGGCGATTCCATGGGTTCTTTCCCGTAATCTTCTTCCAGAATCTCGCCGTCAATATAAATATCATCCCCGATAATCTGCACTGTCTCGCCCGGAAGGCCAATGACTCTCTTTATAAAATATGTCTTCGGATCTTCGTGATATTTGAAAACAACAATATCAAAGCGATCAATATCCGTAAAACGATAGCTCAATTTATCAACTATCAGATTATCCTTATCCTGCAGGGTATCATTCATGGAATGACCGTCCACCACCGTACGCTGCCCCACAAAGGTTACGATACAGAACGATATAATAATCACAGCGAGAATATAGATTATCCACTCTTTCACGCTTTCTTTACTCATAGCATCATCTCCTATTTCTGTTCAATCTCAGGAAATTCCAGAGTAATTCTTCCCAGACGGCCGCTGCGGAAATCATCCATCACCAGCGCTGCAGCCTTATCCAGATCATATGTTCCACCCTTTGCCAGACAGTGCCTGAATTCGGCAATCCGCTCCAGAACCTCCGAGGCTTCTCTGATATCCTGACAATTGCTTTCTTCCAGCTGATAACGCTCTTCCAGAACACCGGGATAATTGTTTTTCATAAATAAAATCAGCTCGCAGGCCAGCTCTGTCGTATTCATGATATCATCACGTATGGAGCCGATCCACGCAAGATGAAGACCCACTGTCTGATCTTCAAATTTGGGCCACAGAATACCGGGGGTGTCCAGAAGCTCCACATTTTTATTCAGTTTAATCCACTGGTTGCCTCTGGTGACACCGGGCTTATTGCCGGTTTTGGCAGAGGCTTTCCCCGCCATGGTATTGATAAATGTAGACTTCCCCACATTGGGAATACCGGCCACCATAGCCCGGATGGGGCGGTTCAGAATTCCTCTTCTGCGGTCCCTTTCCATCTTTGCTTTCCCTGCCTGGGCAATAATATCCTGTACTTTCTTGACAGATCCGCGGACTCTGGAGTCCAACATCACCACATAACAGCCCTGCTCCTGATAAAAAGCCGCCCACTCTCTGTTTCTGCTCTCATCTGCCAGATCAGACTTGTTCAGCACGATCACACGTGCTTTCCCACGGCTCAAAGTATCGATATCAGGATTCCGGCTTGCCTGAGGCACCCGGGCATCCACCAGTTCGATCACCATGTCCACCAGCTTAATATCTTCCTGCATTGCTCTTTTGGCTTTGGTCATATGACCGGGATACCATTGAAACTGCTGCATCTTTTTTCCTCACTTCCATAAATATATCCTGCACAGAGCTGCTGCTCCATACCACACGGCACCGGACTACCTCAGTGTAAACCCGATTCTTTCCATGGGATAATAACGAAACCATACTTTGCCGATCATCCTGGAACGCGTAACATTGCCGATATTTGAAAAACGGCTGTCTTCGCTGCTGTCGTAATTGTCACCGATCACAAAATACTCGTCCCTGCCGAGAATAACAGGATTATCGGCAATTCCCGGCAGATTGATCTTTTCATCTTCGCCGCCCATGTCAAGCAGCTGGTCGTCCACATATACATTGCCATTCTGTATCTGAATCTTTTCACCGGGCAGCCCGATAATGCGCTTCATATATACCTGTTCTTCACTGCTGTCATTCTGAAACAGCACCACATCAAACCGATGCGGCTTTCCAATCTTATAGGCAATCCGATCCACCAGAACCGTATCTCCCACTTCAAAAGCAGGCTCCATGGAATGACCGATCACCTTATAATTCATACCCATATACTGTACCAGAAACATTGCCAGTACAACCACTACTATCACATCTACGATCCATCGGGTAATAAACCGGATCGCATCCTCAGAGTCATCCTCCTGCTGATAAAAACCCAGAGCCATGCTCCATCCTCCCGTGCCAGTTTTCAATACGCTACCATTCTACCCTGTTTGCGGAAAATATGCCATAAGTAAAATCTAACATTTTTATTATTTTTTCATAAAGTGTTTTCGATGCTGGCTCTGAACAGTAATCATTTATATGAAAAAAGCCCCGGTGATAACCGAAGCTTATTTCATACACTTCCTTCTTCCGCACAGCGGAATGAGTGTCCGTATTATTTCTTTTCCTTAACCTTAGCAGCTTTACCTACTCTGTCTCTTAAGTAGAACAGTTTTGCTCTTCTGACTTTACCCTTACGAACAACTTCGATTTTCTCTACCAGAGGAGAATGTAAAGGCCATGTCTTTTCAACACCGATACCATTGGATGTCTTTCTTACTGTGAAAGTCACACGGTTGCTGCCGTTCTGTTTCTTGATAACAGTACCTTCGAATACCTGAATTCTTTCTCTGTTACCTTCTTTGATCTTACCATAAACTTTTACGGTGTCACCTACGTTGAATGCAGGAACTTCTGCTTTCATTTCGCCTGCTTCAATCTTCTTAATGATTTCGCTCATGTGTATAACCTCCTAATTCATTCGACGTTCTTAACACCACATGGTGACAGAGGACCATCTTTTAATACACAACGCTAGTTAATATAACATGGATTTGCCGGTTCGTCAATCATTTTTTTGCTTATCCGCATCACTTTTTTCAAGTTCTGCCATATCGAATCCATGCTCTTTCAGGAAAATTCTGTCTTTTTTTGTCAGACAGGCGCCTCTCAGAAGTTCAGGGCGCACACCGGCAGTTCGAAGCAGAGACTGCTCTCTGCGCCATTTTTCAATATTGGCATGATGACCGGACAGAAGCACCTCCGGCACTCTGCGCCCCATAAACTCTTCCGGACGCGTATACTGGGGATATTCCAGCAGATTTTCATGAAACGACTCATACACCGAAGAATCATCGTTATGAAGTACCCCCGGAACCAGACGTGAAATACAGTCAATCATAACCATGGCAGGAAGTTCCCCGCCGGTCAGTACATAATCACCGATGGAGAAACGGTCTGTCACGATCATATCCAGAACCCGTTCATCTACCCCTTCATAGTGACCGCAGAGAAATACAAGGTCTTCTTCCTGTGCCAGTTCTCCTGCATGCCTCTGGTTAAACACATCCCCCTGAGGCGTCACGTAAATCACCCGATGTCTGCCCGGAATGCGCTCTTTTATCGCTTCATAGGCCAGATAAATGGGTTCCGCCTGCATCACCATACCTGCACCGCCCCCGTAAGGCGAATCATCCACATGAAGATGTTTGTCTTTTGTATAATCCCGGATATTGACTACATCAAGACCGAACAGGCCTTTGTCGATGGCCCGGCCGGTAATACTCGTTTCCAGCCCCTGTCTGACCATATCCGGAAATAAAGTAAGCACATGAAAATTCATAATGACAGCAGTCCCTCCAGCAGATGTACCAGAATTTCGCCCTTTTCCAGATCTACATTCAGGATACACTCCTTAATGGAAGGAATCAGCACTTCCTTTCCGTTATAATCCACCACATATACGTCATTGGCACCGGTCAGCAGGATATCCTTTAACGGTCCCAGTTTCAAGCCTGTATCCGTAACCACCGGCAGCCCGATCAGATCTGCAATGTAGTTTTCATTCTCTTCCAGCGGCACCGCATCCTCTCTGCTGACAAAAAGCGGACACTTGCTGTAGCGTTCCACATCATTGATATCATCAATGCCTTTGAACTTCACAATAACATACTGTTTAAAATATCTGACACGCTCTATATCCAAAGGTATTCTTCTTCCTCGATATTCCATCTCCACATGCTTCAGATCATCATAGCGGCGCATGTCATCTGTCGTAGGGAATACCTTGACTTCTCCTTTTAATCCATGGGTTCCGGTTATAATACCCACTTTAAAATACTGTTCCATTTCTGCCTCCTTAAATCATGAGGTTTTCCGGTTCCGATGCCCGCCGCGGCAAAAGAATATGCCGTTCACACCACCGATACTAAAATGGGCGCCCCCTGAAAGGACACCCATTTTAACTTCGCACTGCGGCTGATTATTCAATGTCCAGTACGACCTTAATATTCTCTTTTGCAGCAGCAGCCTTAACTACGGAACGAATAGCTTTCGCAATTCTGCCCTGCTTGCCAATTACCTTGCCCATATCGGACTCGGCAACCTTGAGTTCAAGCACCAATTCCTGGCCGTTATCCGTTTCAGTAACTACTACTTCCTCAGGATTGTCTACCAAAGCGCGGGCAATGATTTCAACCAATTCTTTCATCAGTTACCTCCCGCACCGATTATTTTACACCGGCAATCTTTAACAGCTTTTCTACTGTATCAGTAGGCTGTGCACCATTAGCAATCCATTTGTTAGCTTTTTCAGCATCAATTTTGATTACGCTGGGATCCTTTGTGGGATCATAGTAACCGATTTCATCGATGAATCTTCCGTCTCTGGGAGATCTGGAATCTGCAACAATTACTCTGTAGAAAGGAGCTTTCTTAGCACCCATTCTCTTTAATCTGATCTTTACTGCCATGTAAATTCACCTCCTTATAAGAATTCGCCATAACGGCTCTGTGATCTATGATAAAGCAGCGCTCTGCCTGTTGAAACCCCAAACAGATGAATCCTCTGTTCAGAATACAGAACAGCTGCCATACCGCTGATTAAAACGGCAGCTTCATACCGCCGAAACCACCCGGCATACCGCCGCGGCGTCCTTTCTTGCCCATGGAACCTGTCATCTGTTTCATCATCTTCTTCATCTGATCAAACTGTTTGCACAGTCGGTTCACTTCATTGATATCAACACCCGCGCCGGCTGCGATACGCTTCTTGCGGGACATATTGATCAGGTCCGGATTGCTTCTCTCCTCCGCCGTCATGGAATGAATAATCGCTTCCGTCACTTTGAATGCAGAGTCATCCAGATCATCCATGGAGATTCCTTTCAGTTTTCCCGCACCGGGAAGCATGGAAAGCATCTGTCCGAGTCCTCCCATCTTCTTCACCTGAGAAATCTGATCCAGGAAATCATTATAATCGAATTCTGCCTTGCGCAGCTTCTGCTCATACTCTCTGGCCTTATCTTCATCAATATGGGCCTGCGCCTTCTCGATCAGAGTCAGCATATCGCCCATGCCGAGAATACGGCTCGCCATACGGTCGGGATGAAACTGCTCCAGATCGGACAGCTTCTCGCCCATACCTGCATAAAGGATAGGGCTTCCTGTCACCGCACGAATGGACAGTGCAGCACCGCCCCGGGTATCACCATCCAGCTTTGTCAGGACAACACCATCGATTCCAACCTTTTTCTGGAAACTGTCAGCTACATTGACTGCATCCTGACCGGTCATGGCATCCACAACCAGAATGCTCTGATCAACCATAACCGTCTCACGGATTGCTGCCAGTTCATCCATCATAGCCTCATCCACATGAAGTCTGCCGGCCGTATCAATGATCACCACATTAAATCCATTGACCTGCGCATATTCCACTGCTTTTCTGGAAATATCTACCGGGTCTTTGCTGCCTTCCAAAGAATACACTTCCACACCAACCCGTTCTCCGTTGATCTTCAGCTGATCAATGGCAGCAGGACGGTATACATCACAGGCAACCAGAAGCGGCTTCCTTCCCTTCGATTTGATCTTCGCAGCAATTTTTGCCGCAGTTGTCGTCTTGCCGGCACCCTGAAGGCCGATCATCATAATGGTCGTCATGCCTGCACTGTTCAGCTGCAGTTCCTTGGTCTCGGAACCCATCAGCTTGATCAGCTCCTCATTCACGATCTTGATCACCATCTGACCGGGTGTCAGACTTTCCAGAACTTCCTCACCAACCGCTCTTGCTTCAACAGACTTGATAAACTGCTTTACAATACGAAAACTGACATCTGCCTCCAGCAGCGCCATCTTGACTTCTTTCAGAGCAGCTTTTACATCTGCTTCTGTCAGCTTTCCTTTGCCCCGCAGATTCTTGAAAATATTCTGTAATTTATCAGAAAGGCTTTCAAATGCCATCTCATCACTCCTTTTCGCCGAGCATCTCAGTTCTGAAGTTCCATCATCTCTGCAGAAAGTCTCCGGATCTCATAAATATCATCCATATCTCTTTCCGCAAGGTAATTTTCAGCCAGCGCATGAATCCGGGCAGCCAGCTTCTTTGCGTTCAGAAACTGCTCCACAAGATGAAGTTTCTCTTCATATCCCATAAGGATCCGGTTAATGCGCTTGATCATATCATAGATTCCCTGTCTGGAAATGCCCTGCTCTTTTGCGACTTCACTGTAGGACAGGTCATTGAATACCACATCCTCGTAAATCTTCTGCTGATGTTCTGTCAGCAGTTCACCATAAAAATCATAAAGCAGCGTCTGCTCCAAAATTTCATCCATGTTCAATCACCTGAGATAGCATACACTATACTTTTCACTTTGTCAAGTAATTTTTCTTGACATATTTATTTTTTCTTTGCCTACTGTTTTTTCAGAATTTCAACCTGCGAAAGAATTCCCGGACGGGCATCCTCCATCATTTCCTTCCAGTCACCTTCATACTCAAAGGTAATATCTTCCGCATCATCTTCCTCGATTCGTTTCACATATCCCTTCAGCATATCAAAATCCTTCTCATAACAGTGGTAGCTGTTGGCTCTGTGACAGTAGGCGCCCATGGGCACGTCCAGTTCATCCGCAATCCGTTTCTGCAGCATGATAATGGCAAAGGCATTCATAAAGGAAGCTTTGCAGGCATCATTGGAACGGAACAGTACCTTGCATTCCAGTTTCCCGTCACGGATGAAATACTGAAGATGCTGCATGCAGGCGGGATCTTCACTTCCCATATCTTCAGGAGTCCGCACCGTGATCACCGCACGGCGGCTGGAAGGACTGCGTCTCAGTTCTTCCACAATAAAAGGAATCTGATCCTTAATACGGTCATGATACGTATATTTCCAGTTCCCTTTTTCAATTTCAAAATCAAGTATGCCGTCCAGCATCTCCATACGGTACTGTTCCAGTTCTGCAGGACCGCCGATAAACAGTCTGGAAATCATGGGTTCTGCCAGCGGATGTTCCACCACCATGGTCATGGAAACTTCTTTCTGGCTGCAGCCCCAGTCCTCACAGGCACCCGTTTCTCCTTCCTTCTCCAGAGCTGACAGTGCTTTGTGGTATGCTTCCGGCAGAGAATCACCGGTAACTAAAATTTCTTTCATATTATTTACTCCATTTCCTGTTATACAAAAAGCAGGACGTTGACCGGGCGCCCTGCTTTCTGTGACCTTACCAAACAAATTGTATCTGGTACGATGATATTTTATCACAGATGGAATCAGATAAAAAGCCTGTGCGCAAAGCTGTGACACGATTTTGAAACAATTCCGCACACCCTGCCGCAGCAGTCCGATTCCTCAGTTTTCTTCCCCTGCTTCATAATGCTGCATTTTCTGTTTTTTCAGAACAGTATAGAGTATATCATAAACCACCGAAATATGATATACTGAAAAACAGAATTTATGCTCCGCTCCAGCCGGATGCATTTTACAAAAGAATACATGGGGGATTTTATTTTATGAAACTGGGAATCGGAATCGATACAGGAGGAACCTGTACCGACGCGGTACTTTATGACTATGACACCAAAAAAGTAATTGCTTCAGCAAAAGCCCTGACTACAAAGCAGGATCTGTCCATCGGAATCGGCAACGCGTTAAGCGGTCTGCCGGAAGATCTTATCTGTCAGGCACAGACACTGGCACTTTCCACCACGCTGGCCACCAATGCATGCGTTGAGGAAAAAGGCGGGCGGGCAAAACTGATTCTTTTCGGAACGGATGCATCCTATGCCATGCGTGTAATCGGAAAAAACGGTACCATCACAGAAGATGATCTGATCTGTTACGACAGCCGCACCTCCTGCGACGGTGAAATTCGAAGCATGCCCGACTGGAAAGCGCTGCAGAAAGAACTGGAAACCGCTTTGAAAGACTGTCAGGCCGCCGCTGTGGTGGAAATCTATTCCCGTCAGACCGGGGCATTTCTGGAACAGACCACACAGAAGCTGCTTCTTGACCATATGGATCTTCCTGTCGTATGCGGCTACGAAATGTTTCATGAACTGGATTTCATCAAACGGGGTGCCAGCTGTCTGCTGAATGCCCGTCTGATTCCCGTCATCGACACTTTCCTGAAAGCCATCACCCGTTCTGCCGCCCGCGCAGGTATTACCTGCCAGCCGGTAATCGTACGAAGCGACGGTTCCCTGATGTCGAGAGAATTTGCCAGACTGAGGCCTGTGGAGACCCTGCTCTGCGGACCGGTGGCAAGTCTTATGGGGGCGCAGGAGTTGACCGGCGCAGATCAGGCGGTGATCGTTGACATGGGCGGCACCACCACCGATGTGGCTTTTTTAAAGAATGGAGAGCCCCTGCGGGTCAACGGAGGAATCCATATCGGAAACTGGAATACCTTCGTAAAGGGACTTTTTGTGGATACCTTTGCTCTGGGCGGCGACAGCGGCATCCGCATCACCCCTTCCGACGGCCTGCATCTGGACAACCGGAGAGTAATCCCCCTGTGCATTATGGCACAGGATTACCCTTACATTGAACAGGAACTGCAGGAAATGGCAGAACTGGAAATCACATCCACCCGCAGTATTTATGAATACTATATTCTACAGCAGAACATAGATGACCTGCCGGGATTTACTCAGGAAGAACGCGAGATATGTGAAGTGCTGAAAGAACGTCCCCTGAACATGAGAGATTTGTGTGAAGCCGTTCACATCCCTGTTTACAATCTGGACACAGCCCATCTGGAATCGGAGAATATCATCATGCGGGCAGGTCTCACTCCTACCGATATCATGCATATCCGCGGAGATTATACAGCTTACAATGCCCGGGTATCCCGCCATGGTGCAGCGGTTCTCGCAGCCTGTGTACAGATCACAACAGCAGAACTCTGTGAACGCGTATACGATATGGTAAAAGAAAAGCTGTTCACCAATCTGGCCAGAATCCTTCTGGAGCAGCAGTTTTCCTGGATCCGGCGCGAGGGACTTGACGCACAGCTTGGTCAGCTGATCCATGAAAGCTGGCGCCAGTACGCCGACGGCTGTACTCCGGGCAGCCTTTTCCCGCTTTTCCACACCGATTTTGTTTTCATAGGAATCGGCGGACCCATTCACATTTTTCTGGATGATGTGGCAAAAGCCTTCGGAACCCGCGCTGTAATTCCGGAACATGCTGCTGTAGCCAATGCCATCGGCGCAGCCGTCTGTCAGGTTGCATTTACCACAACTGTGCGTGTTACACCTTCCTATAATGCATACGGCGGCGTAATCCGCTATACCGTATTCAGCCCGGGAGATACGCTGGAATTTTCCCCTGAAGAACTGGAAGAAGCCAGAATTTATGCCCGAAAGCGGGCTGAAATCTGTGCCAGAGAAGAGGCCATAAAGCGCGGCCTTTCTTCCACACCCGATATCCATCTTGCCGAGAAAGAACTGTATTTTACAGGCCTGAATGCGATACGGGATATTCTTATTGAAGCATCCGTGTGACAGAACGTACCTCTTTCTCACCGTGAAGCAGGCAGGGATATCCGTTAAAGTCAAGCCATGAGCCATCTTCTGACAGGAGCCGGAACTCCAGAAGCAGTCCGGCTCCTGTCACACTTCCCAGAATCGTACCGCTCTCAATCACATCTCCGGCCTGCCATACCTTCAGATCCTGCTTCACATTGCCGTAAACAACAGAAACTCCATCATTCATCTCAAGACACAATGTATTTTCAGAGGAATCCGCCGACACGACTGTCCCTCTCTTCATACAGACTGCCGGTACCATATCTTTCCAGTTCTCCTCAACCGGAACCAGCAGGCAAAATCCCCCCGTCTTTGCTGAGCCTTCCATCTGCGCCTGCCTCAAATGTTCTGCTGCGCTGTATGCACATTTCTCCTGCCCGCCATTTGAAGTCAAAACATCTGCTGCCGGAAGGTATTCCACACACGCATACATTCTTTTATAATAAGAAGAAATCCGGGAAAATGTTTTTTCATCCAGCCGTTCATATCCCAGCACATCTGAAAGCACTTCCGCTTTCCGTATCCCGCCATCCGCACGGAAATTATTTTTCAGCATTGCAGCCGCAACCAGCTTTTCAAATGGAATTCCTGATACCTGCGAAAGCTCCGACAACTGCTGTTCCATCGTTTCCATACCTTCCAGAGCCAGAAACTGCCCATCATCAGCTCGAAAAGATTCCATCTGCAGAACACCTGCATCTCTTTCAATCATCTGAATGCCTGCGCAGCTGAAAAATGCGCACAGAAAAATGACACCGATCCATACCGCAGAACGTTTCATCACCGTTACTGTTTTTCCCGCCTCTCCTTTTCCGTTCTTACATACTTTATGAGAATCCCGCTCCGGGTATACCCTCCCTTTTCTCCGCATATGAATAAACAGGCAGATATATTGATGCAGTATGTATTTTACAGAAAATGGAGGTTAGGTTATGGAACAGGCAACAGACTACAATATCTACCAGGATATCAGCGCACGCACCGGAGGAGAAATCTATATCGGTGTGGTGGGACCGGTGCGAACCGGGAAATCAACTTTTATCAAACGCTTTATGGATCTGATGGTGCTTCCCCAGATTGATGACGTCCATGTGCGGGAAAGAACCCGGGATGAACTGCCCCAGAGTGCCGCCGGAAAAACCATCATGACCACTGAGCCGAAATTCGTACCAAAGGATGCGGTTCCCGTTACATTCGGAGAAAGCAGCCAGGTAATGGTCCGCCTTATTGACTGTGTGGGATATATGGTAGAAGGCGCTGCCGGACATATTGAAGGAGATTCGGAACGAATGGTGAAAACGCCCTGGTTTTCCTATGAAATTCCTTTTACCGAAGCAGCTGGCGTCGGTACCCGCAAAGTCATTGCCGATCACTCCACCATCGGCATCGTGCTGACCACAGACGGTTCCTTCGGTGAACTTCCCAGAGAGGCATTTATTCCCGCCGAAGAACAGACGATCCGGGAACTGAAGGATCTGGGCAAGCCCTTCGTTGTTCTGCTGAATGTTCAGAAGCCTTATACGCGGGAAGCCGCTGCACTGGCCGAACAGCTGCAGGCCAGATATGATACGGCGGTCCTTCCTGTAAACTGTGAGCAGCTGAAAAAAGAAGACATTGATCTGATTCTTCAGTCCGTGCTGAATGAATTCCCCGTATCCTCTGTCGCTTTCGATGTCCCCCGCTGGCTGGAGCTTCTGTCGCTGACCCACCCGGTCAAACAGGAGCTGATCCGGATCTGTTCCGACATCTTCAGCCGGATCACCCACATGCGCGATGTGGTTCCGTCTCTTGCGCAGATCCAGTCCGAGCAGATACGTGAAATGCGTATCTACAACAAAAATC
The DNA here is from genome assembly GCA_028724245.1 of Lachnospiraceae bacterium. Classification (GTDB taxonomy): domain Bacteria; phylum Bacillota; class Clostridia; order Lachnospirales; family Lachnospiraceae; genus TWA4. The sequence goes on along the minus strand of JAQYDI010000107.1, from coordinate 26,796 downwards.
TGTCTGACGGTACCGTTCATTTTTCCGTTGTCATGCGTCCGGAACTTTATTACGAAATCATCAGCGAATATTCGGGGATCCGCATTTCCGGAGAACGACAGCTGATGCAGACCATCCGCGATTTTGCAGCCATGCGTTCAGAATATCAGAAAGTAGCTTCTGCCGTAGCCAGCGCGGGGGCCCGCGGTTACGGGGTCGTCACCCCCGAACGGTCAGCTATCCGCCTGGATGAACCGAAACTGATGAAACACGGCAGTAAATTCGGCGTACGCATGCGCGCAGAAGCCAGCTCCATCCATATGATCCGCGCCATGATTGAAACGGAAATTGCTCCCATCGTGGGAAGCGAAAGTCAGGCCAATGATCTGATCTCCTACATCCGCCGGAATTCGGAAAACAGCAGTGAAGGCATATGGGATACCAACATCTTCGGAAAATCCATTGAACAGATCGTTGATGACGGCATACAGCTGAAAATTTCCCAGATGACAGAAGAATGTCAGCAAAAACTGCAGGAAGCACTTCAGAAAATCATCAACGACAGCAACGGAGGCATGATCTGCATCATCATATAAGTTGCTTATGTGGTCAGTCAGTTGAATTTCAGTTGAATTTTCATTGATTTTATAGTAAAATTAACGAAAAACGGAAATACTATTGTATGCAGAACAGGCCTGAGCCTGCTCAGGCTTCTGCATATTGTACTGATTTCGGAAAGGAGTACTATGCTGAATTCCATTCAACTGCATCAATCACTTTCAAAAGAGGATTACAAAACTGCCATGGACCAGCTGATCCCGGAAATTTCTTCTCTGCAGCGGCAGATCCGTGCTGCCGGTATCCCCGTTACCATCGTATTTGAGGGAATCGATATGGCAGGAAAAGGCGTTCTCATCAACGAACTGATTTCAGCCATGGATCCCCGTGGATATGCCGTCGTCTCAACAGAACGTGAAACGGAGGACGAAAAAAGGCATCCTTTTCTCTGGAGATTCTGGAAAAATCTTCCTGCGAAAGGCCGGATTCAGGTATTTGACCGGAGCTGGTACCGGAAAGTCATGCAGGATCCTTTTGAGCATACCCTGTCTTCCACAGAACTGGACACCGCTTTCAAAGAAATCATCAATTTCGAACGGCTTCTGACTGATGACGGCATGGTCATCATCAAATTTTTCCTTGTAATCTCCGAAAAAGAACAGACAAAACGCCTGAATAACCTGACGGACAAACGCGAAACCATGTGGCGGGTCAAAAGTGAGGAGATCAAACATAACAAACACTATAACCGTTACCTGAATATATGTCAGGATATGATTGTCCGCACAGAGAGCAATTTTGCTCCGTGGACCATCGTGGAATCAACGGACCGCCGTTTTGCCGCTGTTAAAATCATGCGTCACGTTGCTGCAGTGCTGAAAGATGCCCTGAAGAAAAAAGAGCTGGAAAAGCCGGCACTTCCCAATGCCCTCTGCGATGCCAGCCTTCTTGACACTTCCATTCTCGACGGTATGGACCTGTCAAAATCTCTGACAAGAGAGGAATACGATAAACGTATGAAAAAAGTGCAGAAACGCCTTGAATCGCTTCATAACCAGATTTATGAAAAACAGATTCCCGTGGTTCTGGTATTCGAAGGACAGGATGCAGCCGGCAAAGGCGGCGCCATCAAACGCCTGACAAAGAAGCTTGACCCCAGAGGATACGAAGTCATTCCCACCTCCGCTGCCAATGCTGTTGAAAAACAGTATCATTATCTGTGGCGTTTCTGGACACGCATGCCCAAAGACGGCCATATCGCCGTTTTTGACCGGAGCTGGTACGGACGTGTCATGGTGGAACGAATTGAAGGCTTCTGTTCCGAAAAAGAATGGAAACGCGCATTCCGGGAACTGAATGAAATGGAGGAATCTGTAGCTGCCCACGGAACAGTCATTCTGAAATTCTGGCTGCAGATCGACAAGGATGAACAGGAAATCCGTTTCAAAGACCGTATGGAAAACCCGGAAAAGCAGTGGAAGATCACAGATGAGGACTGGAGGAACCGAGACAAGTGGGATCAGTACCGCGTGGCAGTAGACGAAATGCTGATAAAAACTTCTACATCATATGCCCCCTGGATCGTAGTAGAAGCCAATAATAAATTATATTCGCGGGTGAAAATTCTGGAAACAATTGCCGATACATTGGAGTCTGCGGTGAAAAAACATTGAGTTTATATAAATCGCCTTATTTCAGGCTTAAAATGTAATTTTTTTTATCATTCCTGATAATTGCTTTTCATCTCAAGTATAGGTATAATAATAATAGCTATGAAAATAGCTGGTGGGTTTTGAGTCAAACCCCCTGTATACCCCCTGAGCCCTGGAATTTTTCCAGGGCTTTTTTCTATTTTCTCTGTTTTTTACAAAATATGAGTTTTTTCTCATTTATATGTATACATATAGTAATTAAATTTATAAATTCATTTTCTGACTTTTTTTTATCACTTTTACTTTTCAGACTGCGTCCTCATTTTTATATTTTTTTCTTATATTATCCTATCTTCCTCTCATTTTCCATTCCATACCTGCCGGGAACCGATCACGATCGGAAAACTCCCGCAGACCGTATCTCCCACAGTAATGCGATATGCTCCTACTGTAGCTCCCATTTCCGCTGCAGCAGCAGGCTCCAGATACCAGTTTCCTGTCACCTTTTCCCCTTCTTTCAAAAGAAGGCAAAAAGGTTCTGTTAAAATCTCTGTCTGCACTTTTACCATTTTTACACCTTTTCCAGGGACTTCGTCAAGCAGGTAGGAACCGCTTTCACCGGGTGAAACATTTACCTGTACGCAGGAATAATGTTCCAACCCGTAATCGATCAATGTATTCATATCCTGCCATTTCAGATTTCTAGACGGCGGCCATCCGCAGGCCAGCAGAGATACGATCAGAAACACATCATCCCTGTTTACAGCACCCACATAGCAATAACCTGCTTTCCCCGTAAAGCCGGTTTTTCCCGATACCGCACCTTCTTTCATATCCAGATAACGGTTATGATTCACGCAGGAAAAGCTGTGTTTTCCGTCTGCGTCGGTAAAGGACGCTTCCCTTGTCTGCGTGATTTTTACAAAGTCATCTGATTTCACGGATTCCGACAGGCAGTAGCGCATGATCAGCGCCAGATCGGCAGCGGTGGTACTGTGCACTCTTTCTTCAGACTTCCCGTTCCCGTCCTTCACTTCTTCTGCATCATCCAGCCCGTTGGGAGTAATAAAGTATGTGTGCCCGCATCCGATTTCCCCGGCTTTTTCATTCATCATGCCGGCAAACACTTTCACCAGGCTCCTGCTCTCTTCTGTCGTTCTCAATGAAGCTTCCGGCAGCTGTTCTTTGCTGTCCCCTGACCGGACTTTTACAGCCCCGATATACTCCGCAATCGCTGCTGCGGAATCATTGTGGCTTTCCAGCATCAATGACAAAAGCAGATCTCCCAGACGATATTTTTCACCCCTGTTCATGCCCAGCTGAACATCCGGCATGGAAGCTGCATAGGCAGACACCTCCACCATCTCATCCGGATTCCCATTCTCCAGTGCCACAATACAGGTCATGATTTTGGTCGTACTCGCCATGGGGAGGACCTGATCTGCATTCTTTTCATAGAGGATCCGACCCGTATATCCATCCATTAAAACGGCTGCTGCCGCATACAGATCCAGAAGGACTCCCGCTTCCTCTTCTTCATTTTCTTTTTTCTCTTCCATTTCCACATTCTCCGTTTCCGGCAAAACCGGAGAGTCCTTCTTTTCTTCTCCTCTTCCGGATACCTGACATCCCCAGTATACCAGCAGCAGCAGTACGCCGGCTGCAAGAAATCCAAGCCTGAATCTGCTGCATCTGCTCCCGTCAAAACTACTTTTCATATTCAATTGTCTCCGGAAATATCACTCTATTATATTCATTCCGGTTTATAAACTTTCCCTTTACAAAACAGAATTCTTTGTTTATACTCTCAAGAGTACATGCATATCGTACAAAGAAATATCACATACAGAAAGAGGTTAGAATCATGGCATTATTAGATGAATGGCAGAAACTTGCCGAATCAAACAGCAAAAATCAGCAGACATATCAGAATTTCTGGAATCGTTATTTTGAAGTAGAAAAAGAAATGTATGCAAAACTGCTTCAGGAAACAGAAGTGATCGAAGGAACCGTTGCCGAACTGGCAGAACGATACGATGTGAAACCGGTCGTTATGGCAGGCTTCCTGGACGGAATCAACGACAGTCTGAAAAAACCCAATCCCATCGATACCATGGAAGAAGATACTCCCGTCAGTCTGGACTATGATACAGAGAAATTATATTACAATATGGTAGGTGCAAAAGCAGACTGGTTATATGAGCTTCCCCAGTGGGATGCACTGCTTACAAAGGAAAGACGTGCTGAACTGTACAAGGCAGAGCATGCCTCTCATACCATCGTAAAGGGACCCAAAATCGGACGGAACGATCCCTGCCCCTGCGGAAGCGGTAAAAAATACAAAAAGTGCTGCGGACGCTGAGAGATTCTCCATTATTTACCATCCCCCGGATTTTCCCATCGGAAGATCCGGGGACTTTTTTCGTTCAGAATAAGTTCTTCAGAAGCAGAAACCGGAGAACTTTATTCCAGATCTCCTTTTGCTGCCCGACTTCGGATAATCTGGTGAATGTGATTCCAGATCCGTCCAGATCCGTCTTTTGATCTTGTATTTCGTTTCATGGGCTGCTCTTTTTTTACATGATGTTCTTTCCAGGATCTTCCGTCCGTAGCGTCATTCAGCATCAGTGGCTGCAGATTATCCAGCGTATGGGCAAAACAGGCCTCCGGTGACTCCCATGCTTCAAATTCATCCCACAACCCGCGCATCCATACCGCCTGATCTGCAGGCAGCAGATTGAAAATCCTGTCTGCCGCCGCTTCTTCCCGTTCTTTCTGTGTGGCTGCACCTGCACTGTCATAAGCATATGTATCCCCTGCATCAATTTCCACCATATCATGAATCAGAACCATGCACATGGTTCGGTAGGGATCAACTGCCTCATTGGCATGTTCCGACAGAAGCATCACCATTAAAGCCAGATGCCACGCATGTTCTGCATCATTTTCCTTCTTCATGGATAATTTATAGGTCTGTCGGATAATTTCCTTTTCCTTATCTGCTTCCAGCAGAAAACCCAGCTGACAATTCAAGCGCAGCCGTTGATGCAGCTCTTCCGTAATTTTCTGCAGTTCTTCCATATCAAGGCAATGTCTGAACGCATTTTCTCCTGCCATACGGCACAGGGTATCTGCTTCCATCCACATCACTCCGGAAATCTCGCTTTTCTGAAAATGAAGTTCCATATCCGAGGGAACCAGTTCCAGCATGTAAACAGAAATCAATTCATGATTGTAAAACGCTTCCCCGTAAAAAACATCCGTCCGGTCAATCTCCTTCGTATACATATACTGCAGTTCTTCCGGCACTGCAGCAATCCCCAGTTCCTCTTTCAGTTCACGCAAAGCACCCTCCTGAAAGTTCTCTCCCGGATCCAGATGTCCCGCACAGGATGTATCATAGCATCCCGGAAAGGAATCCTTATCATCGCTTCTCTTCTGCAGCAGCAGTTCTGCTTTTCCGTCGATCAGCCGGTAAACCCAGATATGGGCAGCTCCATGAAGATCTCCATCTCTGTGCACCTGGCTTCTGGGCTTCAATTTCCCGGTAAAAGAACCGTCCGCATCCATAATCTCAAACATTTCTTCCATATCATTATCCTCTCAATTGTAAAATAAGATGCTGTACAGATGATCCGAGCAGTTTATGAGCTGCCGGACTGTTATGTTATATAAAAACAGGATCGTATGTTTCTGCTGGGAAACAGATTCTACGATCCTGTACTGTATTTTATCATTTCTGTCATTTTCTGTAAATTCTTTCCGTAATTTTTTCTATAAATATTATTGGAGAAAACCACGCTTAACGCAGCTTTTACCTGACGCAGCCTGAAAATCCTTTCATCCTATACTGCCGCCTCTTCTTCACCATAGAAAGGAAGCAGCTCCAACTCCAGAATATCTGCAAGCCCGTTGATCCGAACCATCCTGCCTTCTGCACGTTTCAGGATATCTTCCGGCAGATACATAATATTCTTTTTATCAACAAGAACCTTCTTCTGCTTCACGCGCATGGCTTTCAGTGTCTTTTTGTCCACATAACTTTCCGGCTTCATATAAACAGAAGTCCGGTCACTGTTTGTATAATACCAGGATAATACCTGACTTTTCAGATTAAAAGCCTCCGGCAGCTGCGCTGCACCATTTTTGATTTTCACTGAACAACTTCCAATAATAAACACACCTAACACCCCGTATCTTATTTTTTTTACTGTTTTTACATTTTAAGAAGTTATTAATTGTTCAAAATAAAGAAAAATTACAGTTTTTCAGTTTTTCTTTACGGTTTTATATATAGCATACCCCTCAAAAAAAGTCAAATATTATAATTTTCAGTCAAAACGAGTCAACAATATGTGTTTTTGTATGACATGTATAGTTTTTTACATCTTTTTTTGTGCAGAATAAACAGGTTTTCAAAAGTTTTTCTTTACTTTCAAAAGAGTTGTTATAAAAAATGACAGGTTTTTTATCTCAGAGAGGAAAAAACTTGGGAGCTTCTGAAATCGTTTTCATATTATTGGCACTTTTTTTGGATATTATTTTCTTATTAAAAATAGTTTATTTCTTATCATTCACATAATATACAGTTTTTATTCCAGTTTCTGGAAATAAAACCAATAATTTTCATTTGATTTCTGAAATTTTTTTCACATTTTCAAATCGACTCTGTTCATAAATCTGCAGTGAATTTTTCGGGTTTTCAATCACCTTTCAGACTGTTTTTATTATCTAAACTAAAAAAGGTACTGCATTCTTAATGCAGTACCGATACAGAATATTTTCAATTTTCATCAATGATGGAACAAACGAATACCTGTAAATGCCATGGCAATGCCATACTTATTGCAGGTTTCAATGACATTGTCATCGCGGATAGAACCGCCGGGCTGAGCAATATACTGTACGCCGCTCTTATGAGCACGTTCAATATTATCACCGAAGGGGAAGAAAGCATCAGAGCCAAGAGCCACACCCGTATTGCCTGCAAGCCATGCTTTCTTTTCTTCTCTGGTAAATACAGCAGGTTTTTCAGTGAAAATCTTCTGCCATGCCCCTTCTGCAAGCAGATCTTCGTATTCGTCACCGATATAAAGATCAATAGCGTTATCACGGTCTGCACGGCGGATATCTTCTCTGAAAGGCAGATTCAGAACCTGTGGAGACTGACGCAGATACCAGTTATCCGCTTTCTGTCCTGCCAGTCTGGTACAGTGAATTCTGGACTGCTGTCCTGCACCGATACCAATTGCCTGTCCGCCTTTCACATAACATACGGAATTTGACTGGGTATATTTCAGAGTAATCATCGCAATAGCCAGATCAATGGCAGCTGCTTCAGGAATTTCCTTGTTCTCCGTTACAACGTTGGTAAAGGAACCCTTATTGATATCCAGTTCATTTCTTCCCTGTTCAAAGGTGATACCATAAACCTGCTTATGTTCCACAGGAGCCGGACGATAGGAAGGATCGATCTGAATTACATTGTAATTGCCTTTTCTCTTGGTTTTCAGCAGTTCAAGAGCCTCTGCAGAATAAGCAGGAGCGATAACACCATCCGAAACTTCACGGAAAATCATTCTGGCTGTATCGATATCACATTCATCCGATAAAGCAATGAAATCACCATAGGAAGACATACGGTCTGCTCCTCTTGCTCTTGCATAGGCACATGCAAGAGGAGATAATTCACCGAGATCTTCTACCCAGTAGATTTTCTTCAGAACATCCGTAAGAGGAAGACCTACTGCAGCACCGGCAGGAGAAACATGCTTGAATGAAGTTGCCGCAGGAAGTCCTGTAGCACGCTTCAGTTCGCTGACCAGCTGCCATCCGTTCAGTGCATCCAGAAAGTTGATATATCCGGGACGTCCGCTTAACACCTTAATCGGGAGTTCTCCCTCTTCCATATAAATGCGGGAAGGTTTCTGATTGGGGTTGCATCCGTATTTTAATTCCAGTTCCTTCATCTTCCGTTCCTCCTTTTACTGATTCTTATTTACAATTCTGCTTGTAAACTTACCAGTAGCAATATCAATATAACGTACAAATAAGGATACTTTGTTATCCTCATTCAGGCTGTTCCAGATGGTTTCCGTAAATGCATCCATATCATCGGGAATTGCCACTACCTTGGGCTCTCCTTCAAAACTGGGAAGCGGATTGCCGTCTCCTTTGTATGTATGGATAAAACGGCCTTCACCGGCAGGACAGTCATTATATGCAAATGTATAACGGTTGCAGGAAGACGGATCTCCGTTGTTGCTCTTCAGAATCGACATGGCATAGCTGTACTTTCCATCTTCGATATGCATGATGCCGGAAATTCTGGGGGTATAGTTGGGGGCATCAGGCTCAAACTCACGGGTACGGAGCGCCTGCTCAAAAGTCATCTGCTTATCCATCAGTTCAAAAATGGTATCCGTCTGATCACCGTTTGTCACAATGGTCTTATTGCCAAGTACACGTACGGGCGCGTAAATGATCAGACTGGGATCCACCAGCTTGGAAGGATCAAACGCCTGTGTGCGGATTCCGTTTCCATCTTCTACAAATACACGGTTTCTGCTGTTCTCACTTCTGCCCATGATAAAATAGGCTGCAACAGCCTTTGTTCCATCCGCGCTGCGGCCGATTACAATGCCGCGGCCCGGGTAGGAATTTTCCTTCAGTTCCTTTTCAATTGATACTGCGTTCATGATTAGTCTCCCTTCGCAATACGAATTTTCATACGTTGGTATTATAAGCCATATTATCCGGCAATGCAACCGGAATTATGCTCTGGGCCAGGGAATCAGCGGAGATTCGATCCGCTTGTCCCGAAGCATCAGATCGTGTACAGCTTCTGTCGCAGGTTTATCTTCAAAGAGTACTTTATTGACCTCTTCCACAAGAGGCATATGGATATAATATTTATCTGCCAGTGCTTTCGCCGCTTTGGCAGAATAAACACCCTCTACTACCATTTTTACTTCTGCCATGGCTTCCTCCATGGTCTTTCCCTGACCGATCAGAATACCTGCCCGACGGTTTCTGCTGTGCATGCTTGCACAGGTCACGATCAGATCGCCTATGCCGCTGAGGCCATACAGAGTCTCTGCATGAACGCCCATGGCAAGACCCAGACGTGCAATCTCCGACATTCCGCGGGTAATCAGAGCCGCTTTTGTATTGTCACCGTACCCCAGACCGTCTGCTACGCCGGCAGCCAGTGCTATGACATTCTTCAGGGCACCCCCCAGTTCGATTCCTTTAATGTCAGGGCTGGTATAAACACGGAATGCCTCACTCATAAACAGATTCTGCAGGTACTCTGCCGTTTTCTGGTCTGCAGCTCCAACTACACAGGTAGTAGGAATTCCCCGGCTTACTTCTTCCGCATGACTCGGACCGGACAGTACTGCCACATTGGCCTGAGGGATTTCCTCTCCGATCTGTTCGCTGAGTGTCATAAGTGTCTTTTCCTCGATTCCCTTTGCCACATCTACAATAATCTGTCCTTTTTTCACAAAAGGAGCCATTTTTGCAGCAGTCTGTCGGGTATAGGGACTTGCCACAGCCATGACAAGAACATCGGCGCTGCTGACCGCCTTTTCCAGATTGGATTCCAGATGAATATCCTCCGGAATCTTCACTCCGGGAAGATTCTTATGCTCATGTTTTTCCCGGAGCATGGCAAGCTCCTCCTCCAGTGCGGACCACATGGTGAGTTCGGCCCCGTTGCCATGCAGCAGCACAGCAATTCCCAGAGCCCAGGTTCCTGCTCCTATAATACTGACTTTTGTCATTTCAATCATTCCTTTTTATACAAATCTATTTATCGCTCGACTGTTTTTTAGCTCCCAGCTTATTCTCCGTACCGGAAAGCAGGCGTTTGATATTGCTTTTATGACGGACAATCGCCAGCAGTGCGATCAAAAGCACCACAATGCAGGATTCCAGCCTGCAGGAGGGTGCCACACTGTTCCAGCCGTTCATGGTAATCACTGTCCATACAATGAAAAATGTACCGGCACCCAGCATAGAGCCCAGAGACACATAACGGGTAAGAAATACTGTCAGCAGGAAAACTGCCAGACAGATGATAAACACTCTGAAATCCATCACGGCAATGATCAGACCGCCGGTAGCGGCAATCCCCTTGCCTCCTTTGAATTTCAGATAAAAAGGGAAGTTATGTCCCAGAATGACACCAAATCCCGTATAGAGTACATACAACAGCTCCATATCCGGTTCTTTTGAGCCGAAAATCAGACGGATCAGCGCACAGGCGGCGATGCATTTCAGTACATCTCCCAGCAGAACCACCGCACCGGCCTTTTTCCCCATAACCCGGAGCGTATTGGTCGCGCCGGAGTTGCCGCTTCCCTGTGTCCGCAGATCAGTCCCGTGAGCTTTTCCGTAAAAAAAACCCGTTTGTATCAGCCCAAATACATATCCCATAATCAGACAGATTACCCGTTCCATAACTATTTCTCCTTTCGTTCGCGGATGATAAACTTCAGTGATGTGCCACGAAATCCAAAAGCCTCCCTGATCCGGTTCTCAATATACCGTGTATAGGAATAATGCATCAGTTCTTTATCATTAACAAAAAGAACGAATGTAGGCGGTTTGACAGAAACCTGCGTCATATAGAAAATCTTCAGGCGGCGGCCTCTGTCTGAGGGAGGCTGCTGAAGCGCAACCGCTTCTGTCAGAATTTCATTCAGTACACCGGTAGCGATCCTCAGATTCTGGTTTTCGATTACTGTATCGATCATGTCAAACATCTTAAGCAGACGCTGACCGGATACCGCTGAAACAAACATGATTTCCGCATAAGGCAGAAAAGAAAGGATCAGACGAATCTTTTCCGTAAATTTCTTTACGGTATTGTTATCCTTCTCGATGGCATCCCACTTATTCACAGCAATAATAATGCCTTTGCCCCTGTCATGCGCAATACCTGCAATCTTTGCATCCTGCTCCGTAACACCTTCTGTGGCATCAATCACCACAATCACCACATCAGCCCGTTCTACAGCCGTCACCGTACGGATAATGCTGTAACGCTCCAGATCCTCTTTCACCTTGCTCTTTCTTCTGAGACCTGCCGTATCAATAAATACATAATCTTTTTTATTGTGGCGCACAACAGTATCGATCGCATCGCGGGTCGTACCTGCAATATTGGAAACGATTACACGGTCTTCCCCTGTCAGACGATTAATAATAGAAGATTTCCCCACATTGGGTTTTCCTACAATTGCCACTCTGGGACGTTCATCTTCCGCTTCTTCTTCATTGCCCTGAGGAAAATGCTTCGCCACTGCTTCCAGAAGATCTCCGATTCCCAGTCTGCTGGCTGCGGAAATCGGTACAGGATCTCCGATTCCGAGATTATAAAATTCATAAACATCCGCCATGAATTTCTGGAAGCTGTCTACTTTATTGACAGCCAGAATCACAGGCTTTCTGGAACGGCGCAGCATATCTGCAACCTTCGTATCCGCATCCTGCATCCCCTGGCGGACATCCGTCAGAAAAATAATCACATCTGCCGTGTCAATGGCAATCTGTGCCTGTGCGCGCATCTGTGAAAGAATCACATCCCCGCTGTCCGGCTCAATACCGCCGGTATCTATCAATGTAAATGTGGTATTCAGCCAGTTACAGTCTGCATAAATTCTGTCTCTGGTCACACCAGGTGTATCTTTAACGATAGAAATATTGCTTCCTGCAATTGCATTAAATAATGTAGATTTGCCAACGTTGGGACGTCCTACAACTGCCACAATCGGTTTACTCATCTGGTATCTCCTTTTCTAAAATAACTGCCGGTTTTGTGACCTGATATCAGTTTTCTGCCATTTCCGGTTCATTCACAGTCCGTCCTTCCGGTTCATACGGACGGCACCGTTCGGACTCCCGGCATAAATCCCCGATTCCGGTAATCGCTCCCACCAGGTCGTATCCGCTTGATTTTACACTAACAACCGGAACTTGTAAAGCATTTTGTATCTGTGATACGGTCATATCATCCAGAAAAACCTCTTCTCCGCTGCGAAGCATGTTAATGGGAATCAGAACCCTGCTTCCCAGATTCCTGCCGGTCAGCTGCTCCAGCAGATCCTGCCCTGTAATCAATCCGGAAACCGTGATCAGTTCACCGAAAAACCGATTCTGTATGGCAGCCACATCTACTGTTATACCGGGAAATCTGTCATGGATCCGATCCACACATTTCTGAATATACGGAAGAGCCAGACGGCCGGTGGCAATTGTCAGATGGTCCGTGCGGTCATCTCCTTCCAGCTCCGACACCGCATCTTCTGCCTCCGTCAGCAAAAGCCTCAGCATACCGACACCGTTTTCCAGCTGCGGATAACCATCGTAGTTTTCCTCCTGCGGCAGTTCCCGTCCTGCCAGAATATAAAATTCATCACTGGCATGAACAAAATGAATACCGAAGCGTTCCATACACTGTTTCTGTACCTCTTCAATCAGATCAATGGTCTGTGCCGCATCCTGTGCCGTAAACGGCTCCAGGGGACAGAGACCTTCCCTGTATTTTGTAAGACCCACAGGAACAACGGAAACACTCTGCATCACCGGACAGTAACGTGTCAGATCCTGAAGTGTTTTTTTCAGTTCCTCTCCATCATTATACCCTTTACAGAGTACGATCTGTCCGTTCATTTCAATTTCATGTTCATAAAAATAATCTATTTTTTCAAGAGAACGACCCGCAAACCGGTTATGAAGCATCTGACAGCGAAGTTCGGGATTTGTGGTATGCACCGATATATTGATGGGGCTGAGATGGTACCGCACGATCCGTTCCATATCCTTATCCTTCAAATTGGTCAGCGTAATATAATTGCCCTGCAGGAAAGAAAGACGCGCATCATCATCCTTAAAATACAGGGTTTCCCGCATATCCGGCGGCATCTGGTCGATAAAGCAGAAAATACATTTGTTGCTGCAGGAACGGTAATCATCCATCAGACCATTTTCAAAGACAAGCCCGATATCTTCGCCATACTCTTTCTCAATTTCAAGCTCCCATTCTTCTCCGTCTGCTTTGCGGATCAGCAGTGTCAGCTCTTCATCCTCTGCATAAAACTGATAATCCAGTATATCTTCAATCTCCATATCGTTGATCTGCAGCAGCAGATCTCCAGGCTCAATCTCCATCTCCTCGGCAATAGAACCCGGCACTACTCCGGAAATAACATGCTGCTTTTTTTTCACTTTTCATTCCTCCTGTAAACTGTACCTTTTTTATCATACCAATTCCTGCTGGTTTTTGCAAGGATTCCAAATGAGTAATCTTTAAAAACGGTAAAAAACGGATTCTTTGCAAAGTATTTACAAAAGAGCAAAATATACTTGACCTGACAATCAGATAATGTTATAAAGGTATTGAATCATTATGAGTGGCCGGCAGGAAATCTGTGTCTGCCGGGAGAGGGAGAAATTAATATGACGAAAGATTATACTTTTGGCGGTGCATTACCGGTAGCGCCTTTACGTATTGCTGCCCTGAAAAGCTGTCAGGATCTGGGCAAAAAAGTAGATGACTACATTGTACAGTTCCGTAAAAACGATTATGAAACGCTTATGCAGGTGCAGGACAGTACGCTGGGCATCCGCGGCTATGACAGAGACAGTTATCTGATCGAATGTGACTGCCCCAGATTCGGAAGCGGAGAGGGAAAAGGTGTGATCAACTCCTCAGTACGGGGAAGCGATCTCTTCGTAATGGTTGATGTGATGAACCACAGCCTTACCTATAATGTATGCGGCAATGTAAACCACATGTCACCGGATGATCATTTTGCTGATCTGAAGCGTATCATTTCAACAGCTCAGCCCAGCGCGCACCGTATCAACGTGATTATGCCGTTTCTGTATGAAAGCAGACAGCATAAAAGAACCAAGAGAGAATCTCTCGACTGTGCTTACGCACTGGAAGAACTTGTCAATATGGGAATTGACAGTATCATCACTTTTGATGCTCATGACCCGCGTGTTCAGAATGCGATTCCCTTATTTGAATTCAACAACTTCATGCCCACCTATCAGTTCCTGAAAACACTGTTTCAGTCTGAACCGGATCTGAAAATTGATAAAGATCATGTCATGGTCATCAGTCCGGATGAAGGTGCCATGTCACGTGCCGTTTATCTGGCCAACAACATCGGCGTGGATATGGGTATGTTTTACAAGAGACGCGATTATTCCCGCGTAATCAACGGACGCAACCCCATCGTTGCCCATGAATTCCTGGGCAGCAGCGTGGAAGGCAAGACCGTAATCATCATTGACGATATGATTGCTTCCGGTGAAAGTATGCTGGATACCTGCCGCGAACTGAAGGACCGCAAGGCTGCCAGAGTCATTGTATTATGTACATTCGGCCTGTTCACCAGCGGTTTTGAAAAATTTGATGAATTCTATAACAACGGTTATATTGACCGTGTTATTACAACCAACCTTAATTACAGACCTGCCGAGCTTCTTGACAAGCCCTGGTATCTGGAAGCAGATATGAGCAAATATCTGGCTGCCATTATCAATACCATCAATCATGATGTATCCATCTCTGACCTGATGACACCTACGGCTAAAATCCAGAAAACTGTAAAACTTTTTAATGAAGGCAACTATGTGGCTGACTAATTCCTGAAAGCCCATTTTGCAATATTTTTCTGCCAGTCAGCCTGACCTCCGGCGCATCGGATGTCAGGCTGATTTTCTTGTTTTCCGTTTTCTATAGAAACGAAAAAGATGCTGCAAAATTACAGCATCTCTTATTATATTTTATTTTATATTACGATATTTCGTTTATCCGAAAACTGCCCTGTATCCGGGCAAATCCGCAAAATGCATCAAATCCCTTACTCCGGTACACAGATGCGCTCCCTGCCGGTCAGGCTACATGAAACTGATGATATCCGGTACAGGCTGTACTGTTTTATGAATATCAGAAGCATACAGTACAGGACCTTCCCCTTCGTAATCCTTCCAGTATTCAATATTTACTTTAGCCGTTACCTCTACCCAGTCACGGTCTGCAAACTTATCTGCCTGATTGCTTTTTACCACAAAACCGAAAAATGCCATGTCCTCTTCACAGCAGGTATTCACAAGCCTCCCCGGAACAAATGCATTTCTCGGAAAATCACCGGGATGCATGACCATGCCTTTATAGCGAACCACCTTGCCGTCATATCGGCCGGGATTGTCAAGAGCATCCATATACCAGATTGCATACGCCGGCCCCTCCAGTTCGATGACATCCGCATCCAGATCATAGGGAAGATCTTCCTCTGTCATCTCCTGAACTTCCCCTTCTTCATCCTCAAAAACAACTTCCGCGTTCATATTGACCGCCTGAACCGTTCTGCGAAGGGGGGCAAGATCCTCTACCATATCACAGCGGTTAAAAATAACCATATCCGAATTTTTAACCATCTCTCCGAACAGAGACTTCATATTTTTATAAAAAACCTCAAAAGTAGATGCATCTACATGTGTAATCTGCTGTTCAATGACCCAGTCAGCCGGCAGTTTTTTATCACGCATAAGCCACATACCGTTATATTCGATAATAATGCGCTCCGGATGATGCTTTGCAGCAACCGCTGCCAGATGCTCCGGTGTAAATTCGGATTCATCTTCGATCAGTTCAACTACTGTGTGTGAAGCCTCCAGAAGTTCGTCATCGTACTCTTCCATACCTTCCTCACACAGAAGAAGCAGCGTCTCCCCGTCAATCTGAAAATAATCCTGTTCCAGAGTAAACGCAATAAATGAAGTTTTGCCGCTCTCCAGGAAACCATTGATCATATATACAGGTACTGTCTTATTTCTTTTGAACATAACCATGCCTTTCCATTAATTCAGAAACAGATTTTTAACAGCGTCTTCTTTGACACCGGAGCCGATTACTACGATCTTACCGGTAACATCGGGAGATCCGGTACGAATTTCCATTTCTTCCGGAACATAATCGAAATGAATCCACTCTTCTCCTTCCGAAGAAGCAACCATGCCCTTCGCACGAAGGATCATACCGTATTTTTCCGTATCACCCAGTTCGTTCAACCTGGAAGCAATCTCATCCTGTGTATATGTGCGAATCGTTTCCATACCAATACTTGCAAACACTTCATCAGCATGATGATGGTGATGATCATGGTCATGGCCGCAGCATTCTCCGTCATGGTCGTGATGATGGTGATGTTCGTGATCGTGGTCATGGCCGCAGCATTCTCCGTCATGGTCGTGGTGATGGTGATGTTCGTGATCGTGGTCATGGCCGCAGCATTCCCCGTCATGGTCGTGATGATGGTGATGTTCGTGATCGTGGTCATGGCCGCAGCATTCTCCGTCATGGTCGTGGTGATGATGCTCATGCTCTTCCATTTCTTTCAGAAGCTGTGCAGCCATACTGTCCTTTTCACCTTCCATGGCTTCCAGAATCTGCATGCCGCTTAACTGCTCCCAGGGAGTTGTAATAATCTCGGCAGTCTGATTAATCTCCCGGATCAGGGCAATTGTTTTTTCAATTTTATCCTGCTTCATGGAACCGGTACGGCTCAGGATCACAGTACCTGCCGTTGCAATCTGATCATTGTAGAACTCACCAAAGTTTTTCATATACATCTTTGCCTTGGAGGCATCCACTACAACCGCTGCGCTGTTAAACTGTGCTTCGGAATCCTCGTTCAGGACACTGACCGCACGGACAACATCCGACAGCTTGCCTACACCGCTGGGCTCAATAATAATACGGTCCGGGTGATACTGGCTCATCACTTCTTTCAGAGAAGTCTCAAAATCCCCGACCAGAGTACAGCAGATACAGCCGGAATTCATCTCACGGATCTCAATGCCGGCTTCTTTCAGAAACCCGCCGTCAATACCGATTTCGCCGAATTCATTCTCGATCAGAACGGTCTGCTGCCCTTTCAATGCTTCGGAAAGCAGTTTTTTAATTAAAGTTGTCTTGCCGGCACCAAGAAAGCCGGAAATAATATCTATCTTTGTCATAATCGACACATCCTTTCCAGACAAATCCACAAACGCAGGAATAACCTGCAGGTCAATTTCAAACTATAGCACAATCGCCCGGAAAATGCAAGCCATATGCAAATCTGCAGCACGGCGATATATTACTGTTCAGATTGTTTCTTCTGCCAGTTCGTAAGGTGTCTCCTGATATACATAGAAGTTCAGCCAGTTTGTATACAGAAGATTGGCATGACTTCTCCATGTCAGCAGAGGGAACGCATCCGGGTCGTTGTTGGGATAATAGTTGACCGGAAGCGCCGGATCCAGTCCGCGTCCTATATCACGTTTGTATTCTTCATTCAGTGTCATACGGTCATATTCGGGATGACCAAATACAAAAATCCGTTTTCCGTCCACACTCATGACCAGATAAACTCCGGCCACATCCGATTCGGCACAGATGACCAGATCCGGATTCTCCAGAATTTCCCTGCGGTTTACCGTCGTGTAGCGGGAATGGGGTGCCGTAAACTGATCATCAAAACTACGCACCAGAGGAATTTTCCGGTCCGTCACTTTCTGGGTATAAATGCCGGAAAGCTTTGTTTTCATAAGATGCTTGTTGATTCCATAATGATAATAAAGGCCGGCCTGTGCGCCCCAGCAGATATGAAGAGTGGAGGTAACATGGGTTTTTGTCCATTCCATGATCGTAGTCAGTTCCTCCCAGTAATCCACTTCCTCAAAAGGCATCTGTTCCACCGGAGCACCTGTGATGATCATACCGTCAAAATGTTTCCGTTTCACATCGGCAAAGCTCTGATAAAATTTATTCAAATGGCTGAGAGAAGTATTTTTAGATACATGATCCGTCACATTCAGGAAACTGACCTCCACCTGAAGCGGCGTATTGGAAAGTGCCCGGTAAATCTGTGTTTCTGTATCCTGCTTGATGGGCATCAGATTCAGAAGAAGAATCTGAAGAGGACGAATATCCTGATTTTTCGCTCTCTCCTCTCCCATCATGAAAATATTCTCTGATTCCAGTATGGAACGGGCAGGGAGTCCGTCCTGTATTTTGATTGGCATATTTATTCCTCCATATATTACCTTTATCTATTATCTATCAATTTTCCGGATGGATCATAGCAATAAAATCATCTTCCGAAAGAATGGGAATCTGAAGCTCTCTTGCTTTTTTATTTTTTGATGAACCGGAAGTCACATCGTTATTGATCAGATAATCTGTCTTTGAAGTAACCGAACCGGTTACTTTTCCTCCAAGCTGTTCAATTTCTGCTTTCAGTGCGTTACGGTTGGCATAGTGATTCAGGGAACCGGTTATGACAAAAATCTTCCCTGCAATCACACTTTCTTCTGCTTTCACTTCCTTCTCAAGCCGCAGTTCCTCCAGCAGAGCATGGTATGCCTCCAGATTTGCAGGGGAAGAAAAATAGGATTCTACAGCTGCTGCTGTAACAGGGCCGATTCCTTCAATGGAAACCAGTTCTTCTGCAGCAGCAGAAGCGATCCGCTCCGGATCCTGATCAAAATAACCGCAGATCAGTCTGGCCGTTGCAGGACCTACTCCTTCCATGCCCAGACTGTATATCACTCTGGAAATGGTGGTCTTTCTGGACCGGTCAATAGAAGCCATCAGCTTCTCGTAGGATTTCTCACCCATGCCTTCCATCTCCACGATCTGTTCCCGGTAACGGTCCAGATGGTACAGATCCGCAAAGCTGTGGATCATGCCTGCAGCTGTCAGCTTCTCCAGTGTTGCTTCCGAAAGTCCGTCAATATTCATGGCATCTCTGCTGACAAACAACGCCAGACTTTTGATTTTTTTGGCTGCGCAGGCCGGATTGGTACAGTACAGGCTCTTTGCCTCGTTCACCGTGCGGATCTCTGTTTTCCCGCCGCAGACAGGACAAATCTCCGGAATCTTCAGAGAAGCGCTTCCCGTAAGATTTTCGGCGATCTGAGGAATGATCATATTTGCTTTATATACGGTAATCCTGTCTCCTTCTCCAAGCGCCAGCGATTCCACAATACTGAGATTATGAACACTTGCCCGACTGACTGTGGTGCCCTCCAGCTGGACCGGATCAAAAACAGCCACGGGATTGATCAGCCCCGTACGTGAAGCACTCCATTCCACATACCGCAGCGTCGTTTCCGCTGTCTCATCAGCCCATTTAAACGCAATGGAATCTCTGGGAAATTTGGCCGTTCTGCCAAGACTGTTCCCATAAGCGATATCTTCATAAATCAGTACAAGACCATCGGAAGGCACGTCCATATCGGAAATCCGTTCTGCAAATTTCAGGACTTCTTTTTCAACGGTTTCCGGAGTAACCTTCACATGTTCCACCACATCAAACCCCTGACCTGCCAGCCATTCAAATTGTTTTTCTCTGGAAATAAATTCCATACCCTCAGCTGATACCAGATTGAAAGCATAAAAATGCACGCCGCGGGCAGCCGTAATCTCACTGTTCAGCTGTCTGACCGAGCCGCTGCAGAGATTTCTGGGGTTTTTATAACGGGCATCCACATCTTCTATCTCATGGTTGATCCGGTTAAACGTACTGTAGGGAATCACTGCCTCACCCCGGAGCACCAGTTCTCCTCTGAATGCAATCTGCAGAGGAACATTAACAAACGTTTTTGCATTGGACGTAATGACTTCACCAACCTCACCGTTTCCTCGGGTAACTGCCTTTTCCAGCCTGCCTCCGCGGTATGTCAGCACGATCGTCAGTCCATCCAGCTTCCATGAAAGGATGCCTTCATGTCCATTCAGCCAGCTGCGAAGTTCCGATGCACTTTTTGTTTTGTCCAGAGAAAGCATGGGAGAAGCATGAGATTCCCTTGGCAATTCTGTCAGCAATTCATACCCCACATGAATGGTCGGACTGGATGCCATGACGATCCCCGTCTGTTTTTCCAGCTCCGCCAGTTCATCGTAAAGTGCATCATATTCAAGATTGCTCATAATTTCGGTATTTTCCTGATAATAGGCTTTGGAAGCACGATTCAGAACTTCAATCAGTTCCTTCATGCGTTTTGAGTGATCCACCTTTTCCTCCTGTTCTCTGTCTGTAGGACAGATTTGATGAATGTTCCAGTAATGACATGAGCCGCCGGTATTCCTCTCCGGTGATTTCCCGGCAGCTGCCCACCTCCAGATCGCCCAGACGGATATTCAGCACCCGGACACGCTTCAGTTCCACAACCCGGTAATCAAGATATTCACACATACGGCGGATCTGTCTGTTCAGTCCCTGCGTGAGTACGATTCTGAATACCATCTTTCCCAGCGGATCCACCTGACAGGGTCTTGTGAGCACCAGCGGTGCATCTTCTTCTGTCATATAGGAACCGCTTCGCCGCACTTTATTCGTATCGGGAATCGGAACCCCCTGACGCATGGCCGTCAGAAAATCCTGTGTAATCGGACGATTCACGCGGACAATATATTCCTTCTCATGGCGGTTGGAGCCCCTGAGAATACGGTTGACCAGATCTCCCTGATTGGTCATGAGAATCAGACCTTCCGAATCCTTATCAAGCCGTCCCACCGGATAGATCCTGGAAGGATACTTCAGAAAATCAACAATATTGTCTTTTTCCTTTTCAGAAGTTGTACATACGATACCTCTGGGTTTATTCACAGCCAGCAGCACCGGCCGCGCCTTCTGTCCAACCGGCTCTCCATCCACTCGGACTTCCATATCCGGTGTCACTTTCATACCGGTATGAGCCGGTTCTCCATCCACCAGAACACGTCCTTCTTCAATCATGGCATCTGCCTGCCGCCTGGAGCAGACACCTGCCTCACTTAAAAATTTATTCAGTCTGACCGGTTCCATTTTCACCTCCGGCACCGAAGTGCTCCGTCTGTTTCTCTTCCCTCGATCCATCAGTTCCATCCGCTTTCTTCTGTACATCCGCTTCCGCCTGCTTCTCTGCGGAACAGTCATCCCGATCATAGATAAACATAGCATCTCCAAAACTGAAGAAACGGTAACGCTCTCTGATAGCTTCCTTATACGCATTCATAATATGCTCTTTGCCGGCCAGAGCGGAAACCAGCATCAAAAGTGTTGACTGCGGCAGATGAAAATTGGTGATCAGCGCATCCAGAATTTTGAACTCAAAGCCCGGATAGATAAAAATCTCCGTCCATCCGCTTCCTGCCCGGATATGGCCTTTCCTGTCAGCAGCTGATTCCAGTGTACGGCAGCTGGTAGTTCCGACAGCAATGACTCGTCTGCCTTCGGCCTTGGCCCGATTGATCAGTTCTGCCTGCTCTTCTTCAACCGAATAAAACTCCGAATGCATATGGTGTTCTTCCACTTTATCCACCTTTACGGGACGAAATGTACCCAGACCCACATGGAGAGTCACCTCCGCGATCTGTACTCCCATATCCCGGATCTCCTGAAGCAGCCCCTTTGTAAAATGCAGACCTGCTGTGGGAGCAGCAGCAGAACCTTCATATTTCTCATAAACCGTGGAATACCGGCTTCTATCCTCCAGTTTGTGCGTAATATAAGGCGGAAGCGGCACCTGACCCAGCTGATCCAGAATTTCATTGAAAATTCCTTCATACGTAAAACGGATCAGACGGTTTCCATCCTCTACCACATCCACAACTTCACCTGTCAGAAGACCGTCACCAAAAATAATTCTTGTTCCGGGTTTTGCCTTTTTACCCGGCTTTACAAGTGTTTCCCATACATCATTGCCCTTATTCTTCAGAAGAAGAATTTCAATAAGAGCCCCTGTGCCTTCTTTCACTCCATAAAGTCTGGCTGGTATTACCTTCGTATTGTTGATTACCAGCACATCTCCTGCCCGCAGATATGATTTGATATCGCGAAATGTTCTGTGCGCAATATCTCCCGACTTTTTATCCAGTACCAGAAGTCTGGAAGCTGCCCGGTCCTCAAGGGGATCCTGCGCAATCAATTCTTCCGGCAGATCATAATCAAATTCTCTGACATCCATGTTATATGCTCCTTTATTTGGAAAATCTTTTTCCTGTTATACCAGAACCTAAAAAGAGGTGCTGAATCAGCACCTCCCATTCATCATACTTTACCCGGTTATTTCTGCAGATATTCTGACGCTACATAAACGGTTTTCCCGTCATAAACGATCTTACTCCACTTGGAATCATAACCGGTTCGTTTCACCTTGGTGCCTCCCGGCAGCGTACCAACAACCTCAGCATTGGCATCGGGCTGTTTTCTCATACGGACATTCTGGGTTGCTTCCACTGTTTCATCCACACTCTTGAATGAAACGCCCAGATCCGGTTTCTTTTTACCTAAAAGTTCAGAAAGGATATACGCCTTTCCTCCTTTATAACTGATAACCGTCCACTCACCTGTTGTGCCAAGAGCTGTAACAGAATCACCCGCAATCAGCTTGCCCATAAGCTTGGAATCAGCCGATGCTTTCTTTCTGATATTCAGATTTTCCTGAGCATACATGGTCGTTTTCTTATCGAAAGCCTTGTATTCAGTCTCTTTGGCAGTTGTCTCAGCAGCCTTTGTGGTTTCCTTTGCAGTAGTTTCTTCTTTTGAAGTTTCTTCTTTGGTCGTTTCTTTTTCGGTTTCAGCCTTTGCCGTTTCTTCCTTCTTTGTCTCTTCCTTTGTAGTTTCGGCTTCTTCTTTCTTCGCTGTCGTTTCCCCGGCAGAAGTCTCCTCAGTACCGGCGCCCTCATTCAGTTTGGCGATCAGATCATAAAGCTTCTGATCAGAAGACGCTGCCTTTGCAAGATCTTCATTCACACGGTTAATCAGACTGACGGCGCTGTCACTGGTCTGAACTTCTTCCAGCCATGATGCTACCTCTCCGCTTACTTCGCCATTATTAATGTACAATGCCCCGTCCTCATTGGTGCAGACATACTCCCGGATCATACTGGGGGCAAGCGTATCAATATTCTTGAATTTCACTTCATAATACACATAGACAACATACGTATCGTCCAGTATGCCTTTTTTAGAGTAGCATTTTATATTCTGATAGTCTTCAATATATTCGCTTTCTTTCGCTACCGTATCTTTGTCCGGAGCCTTCACCATAATCTTGCCGAGGGCCTTTACATCTCCTTTTGCAAGATCTGCAAAATATGTTGTGAAAAGTTCATTAATATCCGGATTCGTATCCTCTGTCAATTCAATAACAGCAGTATCAGCCGAACCGTCTGTTTCATTCTCAATGGGGATAATGCCTGTTTCACCGGCAGCTTCCTTATCCTGTTCCGTTGAAGATGAACAACCTGTCAGGATTGACATAAACATCATAACAAATATACAGATTACAGATACATGTCTGGCAAACAGACTGTGTCTGCTGCTTCTCCTGTTTTGATGCTCAGTCTCACTTCCTCTGGTCATCTGTTTCCTCCTTTTCAGATTTACGACATTGCCGCATAATATTTTACGATGTAATGATAACAAAAGACATGTGAAAAAGCAAGGGATTTTACGGAAATATGGATTTTCGACGATTAAAATTGTTTTAAATCTGTGAAAATAAAATAAAATTTAAAAAATTTCAAAAAATCCCTTGCAAAAATCTGCAAAACCATGTATACTGTCAACGATGCATCTGTAGCTCAGTGGATAGAGCAGTGCCCTCCGGAGGCATGTGCGCAGGTTCGACTCCTGTCAGATGCATTTTTTTATTTTCTTTTTCAGTTGACACAGATAGTCCTGTATGATATACTCATTTTGACTTATCTAATAGTCATTTCTTTCAGCCATCACGGCTGCCGCTGATCATTTCATTTTGATCATTTCACTTTGCAGCTGCCATCCGCCCCGGCTTTGAACAGTTATTTCATTTTGTAACTGCCAGCCATCCCGGTTCAGAACAGTTGCTTCGCTTTGCAGCTGCCATCATTTTTTATTCTCAGGAGGATTTACCATGCAGTACGATCACTTTATCAACTATGTCAGAAATACGTTTGAACAGCTGATGGGCCCCGGTGTGCCCGTACGTATTCAGCCGGTCTTAAAAAACAACAGCGTTCGTCTGGACGCGCTGACGATCCAGCACGAAAACCAGGCAGTCAGTCCTTCCATTTATCTGAATGATTATTACCGCCAGTATGAGGAAGGAACGCCTCTCAATACGATCATTCAGGAGATCAGTGACATCTATGAAGCCAGCTGTGGTGCTTTTCATATTGACACGGAGATGATCCTGAATTTTTCCTGCGCAAGAAATCTGGTTGCCTACAAACTGGTGAATTATGAGGCAAACCGGGAACTGCTGGAAACCATACCGTACGTTCCCTATCTGGATCTGGCAATCATTTTTTACCTGCTGCTGGACAGCGATGCCGCAGGAGATGCCACAGCTATTATCACCAATGAGCATCTTTCACTGTGGAAAACCGATCTGGATACCATCTACGCTCTGGCTGCTCACAACACACCGATTCTGCTGGAAGCAAGTTTCATGTCTCTCGAAAATCTCATGCGTACCCTGATCATTGAAGATCTGAAACAGGAAGCGGCTCTGTATAAAGAACAGGAACAGATATCCGATGAAGGAATGCTTTCCGACCAGACCATTGAACTGATGGCGGAAGAGATCCTGAATCAGTACACGGATGATGAAACACATGCGGAGATGTTTGTTCTGACCAACAGCAGCCGGTGCAACGGAGCCGCAGTTCTCCTGTATGACAAATCTCTGGAACAGGCGGCAGACAGAATCGGAGGCAGTTTCTATATTCTCCCCAGCAGCATTCATGAGGTCATTCTTCTGCCGGCCGAAGAAGATCTGGATCCTGAAAATCTGGCGAATATGGTCAGGGAAATCAACGATCATGATGTGGCGGCAACAGAAAAGCTTTCCGACACCATATATTACTATGATGCGGAAAGCTGTAAAATAGACTGTATTTTATAATCTATAAATGAGCATATAGCAAATATTGCACAAAATTAAAGACATCCTCTAATTGATACGGTATAATTGTAGTAAGCAAGAAAAAACAATGTACACGAATCAAAAGGGGATGTCCATCGCAAATAGTATACATCATTCTAATGAAATTTACAATTATTTTAAGCAGTTAAAACTCGGATTGTTTTTATCCGATATCTATATCAGGCATTTGATGACGATAGTTCTCTCTGTTTTCATTTCTGGTTACAGAGGGAAAACGATTGATTTTGCCAAAGCAGGTTTTCACCACAGAACCACTATCTCCCATTTTTTAAATCATGGAAAATGGGACAGTTCCAGACTTGAAAAGGTACTGAAAGCAAATGTGATTCGTGTGATTTACCAGGAAGCTGTACTTTCTGGAGAGCCGATCTTCTGTATTGTGGACGATACCATCGCTTCTCATGCAAAGCCTTCGTCACAGGCCATGCATCCGATCGAAGCAGCATATTTCCATCAATCCCATCTGAAAGGCTGCCAGGATTATGGGCATCAGGAGGTGTCCGTTATGCTTTCCTGCAATGGAATCACTTTGAATTATGCATTGATTCTGTATGATAAATCAAAATCAAAGATTCAGATCGTACAGGAAATTGCAGGAGAACTGCCGACAGCACCGGTTGTATCCTATTTTCTCTGTGACAGCTGGTATACTTCCGCAAAAGTGATGGACAGCTTTATCCGAAAAGGTTTTTATACAATCGGTGCATTAAAAACCAACCGGATCATCTATCCCTGCGGAATCCGCCAGAAAGTCAGTGAGTTCGCTCTTCATCGTAGAAAAGGAGATCCGGATATTAGCCTTGTGACAGTTGATAACCGTAACTTCTATGTTTATCGTTATGAAGGAAAACTCAATGATGTTCCAAACGCTGTAGTCATCCTCAGTTATCCTGAAAGAGCATTTGGAGACCCCAAAGCATTGAGAGCCTTTATTTCGACCAATGCTGGTTTATCCACACAGAAAATCCTGGATGATTACTCCAGACGCTGGCCGATCGAGGTATTTTTTCGTCAGAGCAAAACCAAACTGGTGCTGGATAAGTACCAGATTCGTACCCAGGCAGGAATTGAACGGTACTGGCTGATCATGTCACTGGTACATTATATGAGCTGTACATATAATGGGACTTATTGTAGTTTCGAAGAAGGCTATCAGCATTTCCAAAGAAAAATCAGGGAAGAACAGGTTACGGCCTTGTATCAATCCATTCACAACGGGATGTCTTTGGAAGATGTACTGAAACTGGTAGGATAGTTTTGTGCAATTTTCAGTATTTGCTCAATTATAGTTACAAGCTAACTATAATGGAAACGGAAAAAAGATACAAGAAAAAAGCGCGCCGTAATTACAGGCACGCACAAAGAGAAATCATTATGGAATTGATATAATAATTCGCTGTTTTTGTGCAGGAGACAGGAACTTTATTTTGCGAGACGACACTATGGGATCCTTATGTTTTTTATGAACGCCGGTAATTGATCCGTCATCTTCGACCCCCAGAAACAGAAATCCTCCAGATGTATTTGTCATTCCAACAATCTCTTCAATAAGATCATGATCTGGATAACATTTCAAATCACTTTTAAATTCAATATCTAAACTCTCCGCTTTAGGAATTGT
>JAQYDI010000106.1 GCA_028724245.1 Lachnospiraceae bacterium | reverse complement strand
GAGAAGCAGGGATGGAACCGGCAGATGGCCGGTGATCTGCTGAACCAGTACCGGAGATGCTGTCCTGTATCGCGGGAAAGCATGCAGCTTCTGTACTGCCTTTTTCTGTTTCCGGAAAAATACTGGAAACAGCTGAATTTTTATGTACAGTCCAATAAAGCCTGGATGCCGGAAAAAAATGTGGTCAAACTGAAAAATCTGATCGATCAGGAAGAAAAAAGAAGAGAATTTCTTGAGAATCTGCATCGGATGGCATTTCGCTCATAAAGAATGCGGCAATTGTTCAGAAGTTCTGAAAAAACTCAGAAAAACAGTAAAAACCGCCGGAAGTCTGTAAAAAGCCCCGAATCGGCAGTGGAACATCGCGATAACTGCCTTTTCGGGGCTTTGTGTGCCTTATTACAGGATTATCCTGATACAAAACTGTTTTGCTGCAGAATCATCCAGTTGAAAAATCATTTTATTGCAGGAAATCGATTTATGAGAAAATCGGTTTTAATGCAGCTGCAAGGGTATCCTTCTGTGCCTGAGCTTCTGCAAGATCTTTGCCCAGTGTTGTGAAGTAGGTCTTGATCTTGGGCTCTGTACCGGAGGGACGTACCACTACGGTTGCGCCGCCTTCCAGTGCATAGATCAGAACGTTTGCTGCAGGCAGGCCGGTTTCTTCCGGTTTCTTGTAGTCGGTAACCTTAACTACAGCGTAGCCGCCGATTTCTGTGGGAGGATTCTGACGAAGGCTGTCCATGATACCGGTCATCTTGTCCATACCGGACAGACCGGGGAATTCAAAACTGTCAACCTTGTTCAGGTAACGGCCGTATTTGGCGTAGATTTCTTCCAGACGCTGTTTGATGGAAGAACCGATGCTGCGGTAGTAAGCTGCCATTTCACAGATCAGCATGGAACCGATAATAGCATCTTTATCACGTACATAAGGTCCTGCCAGGTATCCGTAGCTTTCTTCGAAACCGAAGATAAAGCGGTCTACTTCGCCGGCTGCTTCCAGTCCTGCAATCTGATCTCCGATCCACTTGAAGCCAGTCAGTACGCTGCGCATCTCAACGCCGTAGTTTGCAGCAACTGCATCAGCCAGAGGAGTGGAAACGATGGATTTAACAGCAACAGGGTTTGCGGGCATAGTGCCGTTCTCAATGCGGCCTGCGCAGATGTAATCCAGCAGAAGTACGCCTACTTCATTACCGGAAACCAGTTCATATGTACCATCGGGGCATTTGATTGCGATACCTACACGGTCAGCATCGGGGTCGGTAGCCAGCATCAGGTCAGCACCGGATTTTTCAGCCAGTTCCAGACCGAGACGCAGAGCTTCAAAGATTTCGGGGTTCGGATAAGGACAGGTCGGGAAATTACCGTCGGGATACTGCTGTTCGGGAACGATTGTAATATCATCGATACCGATATCCTTCAGAACACGGGTAACGGGAACCAGCCCGGAACCGTTCAGGGGAGAGTAAACCAGCTTCAGACCTGCAGTCTTGCACAGACCGGGACGAACGCTGCGGGCTTCGATTGCTTTGTAAAGAGCTTCCTTGCAGTCATCTCCTACATATTCAATGAGTCCTTTTTCCATGCCTTCTTCAAAGCTTATCATCTTTGCGCCTGTCAGAATGTCTGTTTTCTGGATTTCAGCATAAACGATGTCAGCAGCTTCATCTGTCATCTGGCATCCGTCAGGGCCGTAAGCTTTGTATCCGTTATACTTTGCAGGGTTGTGAGAAGCAGTAACCATGATACCGGCATTGGCTTCATAATAGCGGGTAGCGAAGCTTAATGCGGGTACGGGCATCAGTGCGTCGTAAATACGAACTTTAATTCCGTTGGCAGCCAGAACGCATGCAGCAGTTTTGGCGAAAACATCACTCTTGATACGGCTGTCGTAGCTGATTGCTACCAGCTGATTGCCGCCCTGTTCTTTAACCCAGTTGGCCAGTCCCTGTGTAGCCTGACGAACAACGTAAATATTCATACGGTTGGTACCGGCACCCAGAACACCGCGCAGACCGGCGGTACCGAACTTCAGGGCAACAGCAAAACGGTCTTTGATTTCTTCATCGTTGCCGGCAATCGATTCCAGTTCTGCTTTTAAATCCGCATCATCCAGACTGGATTCCAGCCAGCGTTTGTAATCATCCATGTACATAATGTTCACCTGTCCTTATTATAGATTTTGAGTAACTGTTCAGAGCCAAGCAGATTTGTACAAAAAGTGCGACGAATGCTTGCATTCAGGAGCACTTTTTCGTACAAATCTATTTGGCGGATACGCCACACCGAGGAAACACACAGTGTTTTCGAGGTTGGCTCTGAACAGTTACGATTTTGACAGCTGTCCGAATACAGGCCGGTGTTTCGGGGCCGGCTCTGAACAGCTGCAGTTTTGGGGGGAATTTTGATATTTCACCTAAATATAATATAAGCTATTTGAAAAGGATTGTCAATTTCGTATTGTATGGAGAATCTGCTGTTGGTAAAAATAACTGTTTTTATGTAAAAAAACATCGATAATTGGACATTGTAGTGAATCTGTCAAAAATACGATACTATTACATCCAATTTCCACTATCAGCAGACCATTGTTCAGTAAATTTTTTGGCTTCTACCGCTGCTGTGAATGGCTTTGCTAAAAACGTCTTTATGGTTTTTAATACGGTGCTGTAATCATCCGTTTTAGTATCAATCTTACGGACAAAGGCTTTCCATTTTTTCTGCATTGCGGCATCATCATCAAAGCTCATTACCTGCTCAAACTGTTCAACAGAAAAGGTATGCCCACGGTTTTCAAAACGAAATCAATACTAAACGGTGTTTTGGTGTTTTTTATGCGAGCAACTACCGATACACCTATACCCGCATACTTTTTGGCAACGGAAATGGGAGCAATATCTGTAATCTCAAAAGTGATAAAATCATTCCCGGTGGGTGTAGCGATAATTTCTTCCAATACAGCTTTTAACTGCTCCGGCGTATTTGGTATTTGGCGGAGCAGAAAGTCGACATCGACCGTTACTCGGCTGTCAAAGTCAGTAAGGGAATAGATAAACAAGCCGCCTTTCAATACAAGGTTTTCTGCATATTTGGATTTTTCCAAACGGCGCAGGAATTCTTCTTGGCAAAAGAGTTGCAGACAAAGCTGATAGCTTCTTCCGCTTTCGAATGCCTTATTTTTCAGTCGTGCAAGCACGGATGCAGCTATATCAGCCATTAAGCAATACATCCATCAGTTCGGTAACCTTTTTATACACACGCAGCTTTTTTGCATACACAGAAAGGTTACTTAGATTTTTCTTTGTATCATTCGCGTAAGCATTGAGTGCTTTGTTAAAGATTTCATTGTCAAGTTTTGAACGGTATTTGAAGCAATCACATATTGTACGCTCACGGTCATATACTGGCAGGATAACGCCGTTGAAATCATCTGTGGTTTTTCCCAGGTCATATAGTTCCGCTTGCACATAATAAGGTTGCAGAGCGAGCACATCCACATTCAGTTTTGTTCTCGATATAGAACGAGGGATTGCTATCGACCACTTTCGAGGGGCAAATTCGCTATAACTATAATGAAAAAGTGCGGATTCAACGCAAACGATTCCTTTTGGAATGAGTGTTGCAAGGAGCTGTTCCTCGGAAACTGAGTTTTTTTCCGCAAGTTCATAATACCCGTGACGCACACGGTCAAGAAAACCGGCATTACACAGATTTACAACATCGACTGCTCTGATTCCGGCGGCAACAAAATCAGCAGATTTAGCAATACCGCCTTTAGTGATAATGACTTCTTTTACTTGCTCTCGAATGTCCACTCATTCATCTCCTTTTATCTAAAAAATCACACACAGAAATGATACAATTGTACCCGAATTTTATTATAGCGTCAAACTCAAAGAAATGCAATAAAAAATGCGCACAAACTCATAAAATG
This sequence comes from Lachnospiraceae bacterium, assembly GCA_028724245.1. Taxonomy (GTDB): domain Bacteria; phylum Bacillota; class Clostridia; order Lachnospirales; family Lachnospiraceae; genus TWA4. The sequence continues at coordinate 523 of JAQYDI010000106.1, read as the reverse complement.
TGTGTGTGAAATTTAAAATGAGTGCATCTACAAAATATGGAAAGAGACTATGTGTGGTGCCGATGCCGGTAATTTTGTATTTCCGGATGAAAGTGGAGTAAATGCAGATCTGTCCGGCTCTGAACAGCTGCATATTGGCATGGAAAAAAAGTATTGATATAATGACAGGTGATAATGATCAGTTGGTATCGGGGAAGTCAGATCCTTTTGCTGCCAACATTTTGACAGGAAGCAGTCCGGCTGCCGCTGAACTGTTTTAAAGAAACCTGACAGGAGGAATGAAATTATGAGAATTCTTATAGTAAGACACGGTGATCCGGATTATGAGAGGGATTCACTGACGGAAACAGGATGGAAAGAAGCAAAACTGGCTGCAGAACGCATTGCCGGGATGGATGTAAAGGCATTTTATGTTTCTCCGCTGGGGCGGGCGCAGGATACAGCAAGCTGCACCCTTGAGAAGATGCACCGGACAGCGGTTACATATGACTGGCTGCGGGAATTTGACGCCCGTATTCACAGA
>JAQYDI010000105.1 GCA_028724245.1 Lachnospiraceae bacterium | reverse complement strand
GGAACAGATGCAGATTTTCTGTGCCTGGCAGGAGAAATCTCCGCTGAACCAGACAGGGGGTGACCGTATGAAGTATATCCCTCTGTTTTGTTACTCTTTCCGCTGGAACATCGAAGTAAGCTATTATGAACAGAAAACTTTCTGGTCACTCTGCAGTTACATGGTACGCAGCCGGAAAGGAATCGAGATGCTGGTGAACCTGATCAACATCGCATACTCTGCCATGAAGATTCTTCCTTATCAGGATGACGCATTTGCGAAATACCGTACAGAAAGTGTACAGGAATTCCGCTTTATTCTCAGTGAGCAGATCCGGGCAGAAGTATTTTTGGCTGCTTTCGTGCAAAACATCGAAAACAGTATAAAATCAAATGCCATTGTAAAGGCCCTGAAAAAGCTTATTCAGCAAAGGGGTACTTATCTATAAAAGTTGTAAACTGGTGGTAAAATATTGAAACGTATGAAAATAGCTGGATTTGGATCATATGCAGAAGCGGAGAGAGAACTGTTAAGTAATGGTAGATTTGCACCGACGCAGAATGTCATCCAGAGGAAAAGAACGGAGGTAGTGAGATTGCCATCGGATAGAATGAAAAAAGTAATAACGGGTAAGAATGCCAGGGATGCTGATTGTTAGGGTCAGTGTCTCTGGCATAATGTTAGTGTAATGATGCTGCTCATGAAAATACTTTACGAAAAGGATTATTAAATAAATTTGACTTATAACATAAAAAGAGTTACAATGATAAAAAATAAGTTAGGTGATAAGATGAAAAATTTTCTTGAAAAAACTTTACATCAGAAAATAGACCTGGCACCATTTGAATGTGCAGATTCTTTCCCTTTGGTTTTTATGGCAAATTATGACTTTTATACTATGAAAATTGGAGGACAGGAATGTATTCTTGTGGTTCTGAAAGAAGAGATAAACTTGTCTACGCTTAGGAAGCAATATAAAAGAATTTCACAGATAACAGGGAAATATTGTGTTCTATATCTTAAAAAGTTGAATTATTATTCGAGAGATAAGATGCTGGAAGAAGGAATTTCTTTTATTTGGGAAGATCGGCAAGTTTATATGCCCTTTCTTGGACTCTTACTTCAACAGAACGAAACCAGAGATGTAAAGCCGTGTTTTAAGATTTCTTTTTTAACGCAGAAACTGTTGTTGACAGCTATCTACGATGAGTGGGACAATGTTCCCGTAACAGAAGCAGCAGAGAGAATGTCTGTTTCTAAAATGTCTATTACAAGGGTATTTGATGAAATAGAAAGTCTGAATATTCCTGTATTGAAGAAAACAGGCAGATCCCGGAGATACATCAAAGCCGGAACAAAAAAAGAAATATGGGAAGTAATCAGACCGTTCCTGCGTTCGCCATTGCTAAGAGAGTTTCGTTTGGAAAATGAATATCCAGAGAAGCTCATAAAGAGTGGAATATCAGCTTTGGCAGAGTTGTCCATGTTAGGAGATAATCTGTATCCTACTTACGGTATTACGAAATATGATGTCAGGAAAAAAGAAATAGACCGGGAAAAGGAAGTGCCAACAGGAGAACAGCCAGGATGTATTATTCAGGAGCTGGGATATTGTATTCCGTTTAAAGATGGCGCTGTGATTGATCCGCTGACGGTTTATTTACTTCTGAAAGAGGACGATGATCCAAGGGTTGAAATGGAATTGGAAGAAATGTTGGAGGAATATGTATGGTAAGAGGAATTAATGTGTTCCGTGATTATTTTGCTGAATATATAGATCAGTATGTATTAATTGGAGGTGCAGCCTGCGACATATCGTTTCATGAAAATGATATGGATTTCAGAGCAACCAAAGATCTGGATATGGTACTTGTGGTGGAGGCTTTAACTGAAGAATTTGCATTAAAGTTCTGGGCGTTTATACAGGATGGAAAATACCGAAATAGAGCGAGAAGCAATGGTAAACCACAGTTTTATCGTTTTGATAAACCGGAAGTGGAAGGATATCCGGTTATGATTGAATTGTTTTCCAGAGCGGAATGGGAGTTAAAACCGGAATCTGTTTTGACTCCGATACGTATAGATGATTCTGTCTCCAGCCTTTCTGCTATTTTACTCAATGATAGTTATTATGAATTGCTGTTAGAGGGCAGAACTGTTATTGATGGCGTATCTATACTGAAGCCATCTTGGTTGATCCTGTTTAAGGCTAAGGCATGGTTGGACCTGAATGAAAAAATGGCGCAGGGAATGCATGTAGATTCAAGGGACATCAAAAAACACCGGAACGATATTCTTCGAATGGTATCAGAGATGGTATTGGAGAAATGCAGCTTGTCTGGTGAGGTAAAAGAGGACATGATGAGTTTCATTGAGCAGTTCCATGTAACAGATGCAGAATTAAAAAATCTGAAAATAAGAGGTTTGAAAGAAGCGGATATTATTAGAAGATTAGAACAAACATTCGGATTGATGTAAAATTACTATTAACATTTGTATCAATTTATATTATTATGAGATTATAAAGAAGGGAGGAGATGAGATGCCAAGAAAACCGTCATTGGATGGAAAGGATTCAAGTTTAAGAATTCGTATGACAGCAGAAGATAAAGAGAGATTAGTATTATATGCTGAAAGACATTATCAGACGATGAGCGGAGTTGTTTGTCAGGCATTGGATCTTCTTTATGCGCAGGAGGAATCAAAAGATCGCACAAGTTGATGTGGAGTTATTTTGGAGTTTATTTTTCCTTCAGCGGTACGGAAACCACGAAAAACAAACATAAGTTCGAATAAAAACTACCTATACAGGCGTGATAGACATCATATAATGTCATCCGCTGAGGAGTTTGAATAATGAAATAATTGTATATCTTATTTACATGGCAGATAATGGTATAGATTATCTGCCATGAATTTTTGCCTGAGTTTTCCATATTCTATTATGCGTTTTTTTGCCAACGATTAACAAATAATAAGCTGGAGAGAATTAAAATATTATCCTCTTTATCGTATAAATATGATAAGATAAAAAGAATAAAGAACAAAAGATGATTCATTTTTAATTCCAGAAAGAAAGATAAAAAATAGTAATCTTCCGGAATATGTGAAACCTAAGAATGTAGGACTTATGTTTTTCAGTATGGATCCGGATAAGTTCTTTCCATATACACAGATAGATGTTGTTCAATTTCCAGACGGGCTAGGCGGTGACAATATTATAGAAAATACATTTAAAGGACCGATCCACCAGCAGCTTAGAGATGCACTTCAGTTTATCAAAAATACGATTATCACGGAAAAGATTGTGAAACATCCAGATAGAGCGGAGGCAGATCGCTTCTTTAATTATCCGTATGCTGCGATAGGAGAGGCTTTATCTAATGCGGTTTATCATCGTGGTTATGATGTACGGGAACCTATTGAGGTGCGTGTTGAATGTGACAGGATAGAAATTGTAAGTTTTCCGGGACCAGACCGCTCTGTGGCAAAGGAAGGATTGAAAAATTATCGTGTGTCAAATCGTAGATACAGAAATCGTCGAATCGGGGATTTCTTAAAAGAGTTACATTTGACAGAGGGAAGAAATACAGGATTTAAGAAGATTTTGAATGCACTTGAGACAAACGGCTCACCAAAACCGGAATTTGAGACGGATGATGATCGCAGCTATTTTATAACAAGATTGTTTGTCCATGAGGCATTTTTGAAAGCAGCGGGGCAGGTGAAAGAGGAGTTAAATAATAGTGATATTTTGAATAATAAAATAGAAAATGAAACAAGTTTTGAAACAAGTTTGAAACGAGTTTTGAAACAAAAAGATTATAAAAAGGTAGAGCCAGTGATAAAAAAACTTGCTAACGAAGAGATGATTAGCATTCAAGAAGTTATGGATTTAACGCATAAATCTAGAACTACGGCATGGAGATATATGCAGATCTTAGTAGAATGCGGAGCAGTTGAAGTGACAGGTAATACAAATAATGTAAATTATAAGAGATGCGCTCTTGGTAACTGTCATTGAAAAATAAGTTGGGATGTGCATTATTAAATAAATCTTTGCGTTCTTCCTTTTATCTGCTATACTTAACCCATGGCAACATTCTGGCAACAGTTCATCAGAAAGCCAGTGTAAATTATGTAGTAGAAATAAAAATTTAGCTTATTGTAAGCAAAACATTAATTAATTTCGTTGAGTTTTGCCACGACGGAGCTGAGTTTAGATAATTCATGTGCATGATTTAAATAATTATAATGAATTATCAGATAAATATACAAATAACCACATAATAAATTCATAATACAAACAAATTAATTAAATAATTGCACTGGTTAATAGTAGCTGTAAATGACATTTCCTAAGTGGATTTGCAATCACAGCTGCTATTTTTTTGTCCAGAAAGGAGTTAACCAGTGACGAAAGAGCCAACCAGTGAATCTATGGAAGAACCAATTCTGCCGGAAATGAAACGACGAAAGCGTAATATTAATTCAGCCCATGGGGCAGGAGTTTATTACGATTGTATATCAACGAGTGCAGGTTTATGCCTTTTTTATTGTTAAAATATGAATTTTCAAAGTTCAACACACCTTTATGGATGTGGGAAGTTTGCGTATATTATAAAATGTGAGAAAAACAGCTGTCCAGTCGTTATATATATGAGATCTCAATAAACAAAGGAGGAGCGTGAGTTGAAAAACGAAAGGGTATTAAACCTGTTTGATGCATATGCAGATGATCTGTACAGATTTGCGATTTCTTATGTAGGCTCGAAGCAGGAAGCCGAAGATATCGTCCAGGAGGTATTTTTAAAGCTGTTGTCAAGAAAATTATTTATTGGAAAAGACTATGAAAAATCATATCTCTTGAAAATGACTGCTAATATGTGCAGGGATTACCTGAAGTCCAAGCGGGCTGCAGTCAGTGTCAATTATGATGAGACGATGAAAGACACAGGTATGGATCAATCCTTTACAGACAAAGAAAGGCAGCTTTATGAAATGCTGATGCAGCTGCCTGATAGCCGGAGAGCCCCCATATATCTTCACTTTTATGAAGGATATACCTATAAGGAAATTGCAAAAATACTCAAGATATCAGAATCGGCTGTCGCAATGAGAATCAGCAGAGGCAGGGACGAATTAAAAAGAAGATGGGAGGAATAATTATGGAACATATGATAAAAAACACATATGATAAAATCAAAATGGATGCTGCAAGGAAGACTGAAATCAGAAATGTCATTTCCAACAGTCAGAGACGGAACCATGCATGGATAAAATATGCAGTATGTGCTGCTGTCTGCATGGCAGTTTTACTTAGCATGCCTGCCGCCCGGACGGCGATTGCTCATGCAGCTGAATTTATCACAGAGATTTTTTATACCGCAGATGGTTCTTCTGTTATCTATGAAGAAGGTGATCATGAAATGCAATTTGCAGAAGAAAGTGATCATGAAATACGATTTACAATTGAAGCAGCAGATGTGAATTATACAGAAGTCATCGACGGAAGGCTTTATTTTGTGTATGATGATATTCGCATTGATGTGACTGACAAATGTGATGAGAATTCCTGTTACAGATATGAAGCTGCAAATGAAGACGGCGGTAAAAGTGTGATTCTGATTGGCGGAACAGTCACGGATTACGGATGGGTGGAGCTTGTATTTGACAGGAATGGAACATATATATTTAACAGAATGAATATAGAGGGTACTTCTGGAAGTGAAGCTGCGTGGGTAAATATCGCAATGCACAGGGAAGGTGTACCTTGCGGCGATCCGGTTTTAGATGCTGAATTAGATAAGCTGAATTAGATAATTAGAAATATCGGTTTCTGCAGAATTGATGGAATAAAAATATATTTTTATAGCATAAAAACCTTACTGACTGCTGCTTCCAGAATTGGAAAGGGTAATCAGTAGGTTTTTTTGATATGTAAAATGGCATATGAAAATTCTGTTGTGGAAAATCAGGATAACAGATATAATACATAGCAGAAACAGACTGAAAGCTTGACTTTTAGTTTATGATGGAGAGATAATCTGTGACAACGCTGTTGACACAAAAAGGGAACAGTTTAAAGATTAGGAGTGAAAGAATGGTAGAAGATGCCACAGATTATTTCTGACATTGATCCGCAGACGGTAGATGGGAAAACAGTTATTGTTGTATCAGTGGTTACTGGGAAGTTATAGAATGTGAGATGGAGAATGATGAAGACGCTGAATGATTATATGGCAATGTTTTATTTTTTATCGGGAGGATTCGAATTATATGGACAGCTTTTTTGATAAAATACAGAAACAGATAAAGAGAATGACAGAGTCGGAGAAAGATGCATGGATTCTTTCACAGGTGAAGATATTGCCTGAATGGAAACAGGAGGATTTTTATAAGAGTATCTGCGGAACAAAGAAAGTCATTGATATGCCGGAGCGCGGCAGGATTGCCGATTTTTGCAAAAAAGTCAGAAATGGTGACATCGTTGTGGAATATGAGACGCATTATGTTGAATTTGATGATTATGGCCATTTTCATGATGATTGGGAACACGATTTTTATGACCCGGACAATGCCATGAGTTTTATTTCATTGGTATTCAGGGGATGTCATAATCTGATTGTTCTGGAAGAGTTTGAGATGGCACTTGAAATCATGGATGAGATGCTTGGATTGGAATTTTCCATAGAAGACCATCCTGATACGGATGACTGCTGCGAGGATGAGTTTATGGATCTGGATATGGCGGTTTGTGAGGGGTTGCTGTTTGTTGACAGGGGTGAACTGCTGCGGGATTATATTGCGGCCTGCAGGAATACGGTACAGGACAGTAAAACAGCGGCTGCAAAGATTGTATCTGTACTGGAGATGGCGCTGTTTGAGGATTGCAGGCTGGATAGATGCATTACGATTACGGATAAAGATCCACTTTTGGATGACATAAAAAAGAGGCTGGAAGAGAATCTTGAGAAATTGAAGGGGGAGTCTGCTGAAAAAAGCAAAAAGGACGGATATTACCATGGAGAATATCGTGACAGGGAACATATCAGACATATGCAGACAATGATGGAATATTTTAAGAGTTCAGAAAAGACGGAGAAGATACCGGAGAAATCCTTTTTAAGAGGGACGTGGTCGCAGATCAAAGATCTGATCATGCAGCTGATGGATGAGCCGTACATCGATGATCAGCTTCAGATTGGAGAAATTTGGAATATTACCGAAGCATTGATCCGGCGAGGCAGGTTTGATAAGGAACCATGGGAAGTTAAAGCACATATTCTCGAAGAAATTTATGAAAATGACTATTATGATTATTACGGTATTTATGATCCGATGAAAGATCTGGCAAATGCAATCTGCACAAACCGGGAAGAGAATCTGAAACGTGCGGAGATTATGATGAATGCCGGGAACGGATATCTGGGAGCATATGCTGCAAAGCTGTATCGTGAGCTTGGAGAAGTGGATAAATGTGCAGAATATTTTGAGAAGCACCTGGGAAAAGAAGAAGAACCTTACGAAATTCTGCTTGATTACTATAAAGATCGGAACCATGAAAAAGCTGTTGAAATAGCGGAACTTGCCATTCAAAAGTGTAAGAAGGATCAGACTCCGTTTTTCATATTTCTTCTGCAGGATGCAAAAGACAGGGGCGATGAAGCAGCATTTAAAAAGCTGATGCAGAGTGTTCACAGGAGAAGAGCAGTCAGATCAGCAGAAGTAGATAAAATATTTTGAGTTAGATAATTAGAAATATCCGTTATGTAAGTCGGAGCAGCCGCATCCGTTCTGCTTGCATGAACAAAGAAAGTGTGACATATTCTTACCGACAGGCAGTCGGTTAAGGAGTGTATTATGAGAATAGTGAAAGATGCGGAAGAACGCAAAAACGAGATTCTGGATGTTGCGGAGAGATTATTTTGTGCAAAGGGGTTTGATCATACCAGTACGAATGATATTTTAAATGAGATCGGGATTGCCAGAGGTACGCTGTATTATCATTTTAAATCGAAGGAAGATATCCTGGATGCAATGATAGAGCGTCTGACCAATCAGATCGTGGCAAAGGCTGCCGCGATTGCTCTGGATGATTCCATACCGGTTCTGGAAAGATTAACGCGCACCATCTTATCGCTTAACGTGGACAGTGAGCTGGGGGACATGATCATGGAGCAGGTTCACAGGCCGCAGAATGCGCTGATGCACCAGAAGCTGGAAGACAGACTGCTGGGACGGGTGAATAAACTGATCACAAAGATTGCAGAGGATGGAATCAGGCAGGGAATCATGCATACGGATTATCCAGCTGAGGCAGTGGAGATGATCATGACATATTCTTACAAGGCATTCGACAGTATAGTTCAGTACAGTGAAGAAGAGGAAATCAGAAAGATTGAGGGTTTTGTCTATCATTCCGAGAGGATGCTTGGAATGGAAAGGGGCGCCCTGCAGGAGGTAATGCGTCCTTTATTTAAAAAGTTATGCTGATTAAGAAGGTATAATAGGTAACATGAATGATAAAGAACATGCAGCTGTCTGATGCCAGATGAATTTGCAAAGACGCAGAATAAAAGGAACGGGCGGGATCGTTTCTTTTATTTTTAAATCATAACCGACAGGCAATCGGTCTGTAAATTTGTAAGCGCAGTTTTTTCTTCACTGCTTGAACCGTTTTACAGGGCAACGGTTACGGATCTGCTGACAGAGGAAGAGTTTTCCAAAGCCAATGGTCTGGTCAGTCTTGCTGGAAGCGCCAGATATCTCATTTCGCCGTTAATGGCAGGTTTTTTATTGAGTGTGAGCAATGTAAAGCTTTTGCTTCTCATTGATATCAGTACCTTTTTCCTTACGGTAATTGCCACTGCAGTTGTAAAAAAGGGAATCGAAAGCAGACCGGGTGAAAAAGAGCAGTCTTTTATTAAGAGTATGAAAGAGGGATGGGATGCGGTGCATTCAAGACAGGGAATCTTTTTACTGATTCTGGTATCGGCAGTTCTGACGCTTTTTCTTGGGTTATTTCAGATTCTGGCAGAGCCGCTGATTCTTGCATTTGCCGATTCTAAAACATTGGGCATCGGAGAGACGGTGTGTGCCTGCGGGATGCTTTTTTCCGGTGTTTTTCTGGGCATGCGGGGGATAAAGAAAAATTATGTGAAGGTGCTGGAAATTTCTCTGGCCATGGCGGGGGTTTTTATGGCCGGTTTTGGTATATGGGAGAACATTTACATCATCTGTGCATTCGGATTTTTATTTTTTGCAATGCTTCCTTTTGCAAATCCTGATCGAATTTTTGCTGGAGGAGGGTGCAGACAGCAATGCGTTTAAAACAGCCTATGAAAATGCCGGTCTTCCCATGAATGGTCCAACTATTACCGCGCCCCTGATTAAAATGATGAATACCCTGTCAGACGGTATTATGATTCTGATCATTTTATTGATCAGCCTGTGCATGTTTGCTGATTTCTCTGGTGTGCATCTGTTTCATGCTGTTGACCAGAGTGGTTTCGGAGGCCGGCGAAACAGGAATGCTGAAAGCTGTGGGCATATCAGGAAAAGCTTCTGGATGTGCTGTCTGCCTTATGTGATAGCGGGAATTGCTTTCAGAACATTCTGCGGCTGTATTTTGGGAGAGCGTATCTGCGGAATGGCGCTTCAATCTCTTGGCGCGGTGGGATTCAGATTTATTCTTCATATCCGGCCGATCATGACGAACGTGATTTTGGGCGGAGCTGCTGCAATACTGGCAGTTTATCTGGGGAGCAGCGGTATCAGAAATATCAAAGCGGTTGAATGCTGCAGAGGAAGAGGGTAAATCCACACTGCTGTATCAATTGTCTGGAATGGATATACCGGACAGGGGACAGGTGATTTTTGACGGACAGGATATCTGCGGATATTCGGAGGACAGAAGAGCGGAGGAACGGCTGAATAAAATGGGATTTGTTTTCCAGCAGATGCATATGCTGCCGGAACTGGATATCATTGATAACATTATTTTTCCAGCGCTTCAGAGCCGGAAAACAAAAAAGGGAAACAGAAAAAGTGAGGCACAGCTGAAAAGTGAGGCATCCGCATTGATGCAGAAGGTTGGAATTGCGGGACTGGAAAACAGGAAAATTACAGAAGTATCTGGCGGGCAGCTTCAAAGAGCATGTATCTGCAGAGCCATCATGAATCAGCCGGAGCTTTTGCTGGCAGATGAACCGACCGGCGCGTTAAACAGGGCATCTTCGGAAGGAATTATGGAAGAACTTGTGAAACTGAACCGGGAGGGCATGAGTATTCTTATTGTAACCCATGACAGCAAGGTTGCCGGCCGCTGCAGCCGGGTATGCTATATGACTGACGGAACCATTTCCGGAGAAATTGTTCTGGGGAAATATGAAGAAAGCAGGAAACAGGAAAGAGAAGGCATACTGAATTCCTGGCTGGAAAGAAACGGGTGGTAGAAGAAAGGCAGGAGCAGGGCAGAAGAATCTGTGAAAATGAAAGGGAATATTATAGGCATGAAACGGGATATTTGTTATAATAAAATAAGAAAATGCCATCTGATTCGGTATCAGGTAAATTATGAAAAATGCTGCCCTGTTAGTTTGAAAGAAGGAGTGTATAGATGGGTATATATGTGAATAGTAAAACCGCTTATACATTATATAAAAGTGAAACGGTTAAGCCATACTTTATAGATAAAACCAGGATGCTGAGCGAACTGTTTCCGCTGGTAGAAGAAGGAAATAATTATTTGTGCATTACCAGACCCAGGCGCTTTGGAAAAACGGTTATAGCAAATATGATCGCTTCATTTTTTTCGAGAGGTCGGGATGCAGAAGATATATTTGAGTCCCTGCAGATTCATCAGGAAAAAGATTATCGCAAATACAGAAATAAATATGTAGTGATTCATATTACATTTAATGATCTTCCGAGAAAATGCAGTTCCTATGAACAATATATTGATCGAATAGAGGAAATATTAATTCATGATTTACAGAAAGAATATCCGGATTTACTGATAAATGAACAATATGCGATATGGGATATCCTTTTAGGAATCCATACTGAAAGACAGGAAGAGAAATTTATATTTGTTCTGGATGAATGGGATTTTATATTACACCAGAAGTTTGTTACAGAAGAAGATAAAGCAGCATATCTTCTGTTCTTAAGAAATTTATTAAAGGATAGACCATATGTTTCTTTGGCATATATGACAGGAATCCTTCCGATTGCAAAATACTCAAGTGGGTCAGAACTTAATATGTTTGCAGAATTTACAATGACAACAGAACAAAGATTTTCTGAATACTTTGGTTTTACAGATAAGGAAGTGGATCTGCTTTATGAACGATATCTATCAAATGATATATTACCTAAAATGGTTACGAGAGATGATTTGAGAAACTGGTACGATGGTTATCATACACGTATTGGCGAAAGGCTATATAATCCGCGTTCTATTGTTTTGTCACTTTCAAATAATAACACAGGGAACTATTGGACCAGTTCCGGACCATATGATGAAATTTTTTACTATATTGAAAGCAATATTGATGATGTGAGGGATGATCTGGCACTTATGGTTTCCGGCATACCGGTCTCTTCAAAAATTCAGGAATATGCGGCAACATCCATGAAGCTTCAAACAAGGGATGAAATATTTTCAGCAATGGTAGTATATGGATTCTTAACCTATGAGAATGGAAAGATTATGATTCCAAATAAAGAATTGATGGGAAAATTTGCCGATATGCTTAAAAAAGAACCTTCTCTTGGGTATATATATCGATTGGCAAAAGCGTCTGATAATATGCTTAAAGCTACATTGGCTGGTGATACCGATACAATGGCGGAAATTCTGGAACTTGCACATGATACAGAAGTTCCCTTGTTATGCTATAATAATGAAACAGAATTGACAGCTGTTGTGAATCTTGTTTATTTGTCTGCAAGAGATTCTTATCGTGTAGAACGGGAGGATAAATCCGGGATAGGGTATGTAGATTTTATTTTTTATCCTGCAAAAGAAAAGGATGCAGATTGTATTATTTTAGAATTGAAGGTGGATCATACACCTGATGAGGCAATTCAGCAGATCAAAGATAAAAAATATGCTTTACGTTTTATGGGAAAATTAGGTGAAGAGCCCAAATATACAGGAAGGATTCTTGCTGTTGGCATCAGTTATGACAGACAGCAAAAAAAACATTCCTGCAAAGTGGAAATACTGGAAAAAGAAGTCAGAAGAAGTAATTGAATGAATAGATGGAGTTTCAAACCAATGTATAGAATACTTGTGATTGAAGATGATTTTTCTCTGGCGCAGATGATCAAGCGACAGATTGAATCCTGGGGGCATGAGGTGCGTCTGATTACCGATTTCCAGCATGTGATTCCTGTATTTACGGAATATGATCCGCATATGGTGCTGGTGGATGTGATGCTGCCTTTTTTTAACGGCTATCACTGGTGCAGCGAGATTCGAAGGATTTCCAGTGTACCGATTGTCTTTCTTTCATCTGCTTCCGACAATATGAATATTGTCATGGCCATGGAGATGGGTGGAGATGATTTTATTCCCAAGCCGGTGGATCTGTCGGTTCTGACTGCCAAGGTGCAGGCCACCCTGCGCAGAGCATATGATCTTTCCGGGAAAACGCCTTTTCTGGAGCATGCAGGGGCTGTGTTGAATCTGAATGACGGTTCTTTAAATTATCAGGGGCAGCGGATCGAACTTACCAGAAATGAATTCCGCATTCTGCAGACTTTGCTGGAACAGAAAGGAAAAATTGTCAGCCGCGACCAGCTTATGACCAGACTGTGGCAGGATGACTGTTATGTGGAAGAGAATACACTGACGGTCAACGTTACCAGACTGCGCAGGAAGCTGGAAGCAGCAGGGCTTCAGAATTTTATCACCACAAAAGTAGGAAGCGGGTATCTGATCGAATGAAAGTGTTTATAAAAGAGCATGTTTCGCTGATTGGATTTGTCCTGCTGGGTGTAGGGATGAATTTGGTCATGTTCTGTCTGTATCAGCTGGAGATGGAAGCATTTCTGTACGGATCGGGCCTGTATCTGCTTGTGCTGGCAGGTTATCTGAGCGTTCATTTTTTCAGGGAGAGGCAGAAACACAGACGGCGCCGGCAGATGATGGCTGCCGGAATCGGAGAACTGACGGGAGGTTCGGCTGAATGGGAAGCCGTACAGGAAACCGGGCGGAAAGATGCAGAATGGGAAAGTATGGAATGGGAAAGCACAGAGTGGGAACGTGCGGATTCGTGGGAGGTACAGGATCTTCAGGATATGATACGCTGCCTCCGCCGCCGCTGCAGTGAGCTGACCAATGAGCTGCAGAACGGCAGACAGGAGAGCCTGGATTATTACACGACATGGGTGCATCAGATCAAGACTCCCATTTCTGTGATGCAGATGATCCTGCAGTCCGAGGATACGGCGGAGCACCGTGAATTGAAGGCGGAGCTTTTCCGGATCGAGCAGTATGTGGAGATGGTGCTGACATATATCCGGCTTGGCAGCGATGATCATGATTTTGTTTTCCGGGAGTGCGATCTGGATGCGCTGATCCGTGAGTCCATTCATAAATACGCGCCGCAGTTTATCAGGCGCAGGATCCGGCTGATTTATGAGCCTGTTCAGATGACCGTGCTGACAGATGAAAAGTGGCTGGCATTTATTCTGGAGCAGCTGCTGTCCAATGCAGTGAAATATACGTATCAGGGCAGCGTAACCATTTCTGTTTCTTCAGATCAGAAGCTTTCTGTTGCTGATACCGGCATCGGTATTGCCAAAGAAGATCTGCCGAGGATATTTGAAAAGGGATTTACAGGCTACAATGGCCGTGCGGATAAAAAATCCACGGGGCTGGGTCTCTATCTGTGCCGACGCACCGCCGACCGGCTGGGGATATCCATTCATGCCGATTCTACACCGGGGAAAGGCTCCGTATTTACGCTGGATCTGGCTGTGCGGAATCTTGAAGTGGAGTGAAGAAGCGGCAGGAAAGTGCTGCAGAAAGAAGAAACAGCAGAAAAGTGCTGCAAAAGAAAGCAGCAGTGAAAAAGTGCGCATCTTACAATATTGTCACATGGAAGGGTCAGAATGTCACATGATTCGATGTCGGCATTCCGGCTCTTTTGTTATGATATGGATATCAACAAGGAGGTAAGATCGATGACAATTCTGGAAGTAAAAAATCTGAAAAAAATATATACTACCCGTTTTGGGGGGAATCAGGTGCAGGCTCTGTCCAATGTGTCTTTTTCCGTAGAACAGGGAGAATATGTGGCAATTATGGGAGAATCGGGAAGCGGCAAGACAACGCTTCTCAATATTCTGGCGGCGCTGGACCAGCCGACTATGGGGCAGGTGCTTCTGGACGGGCGGGCGCTGTCAGGCATCAGCGAAAAGGAACTGGCTGTTTTCCGCCGGAAGAATCTGGGCTTTGTTTTTCAGGAGTTCAATCTGCTGGACACATTTTCCATCAAGGATAATATTCTGCTGCCGCTGGTTTTAAGCGGCAGGGCGGTGTCGGAAATGAAAAAGCGGCTGGAGCCGCTGGCGGAGCAGCTGGGAATTGCTGATCTGCTGGAGAAATATCCTTATGAAATATCCGGTGGTCAGAAGCAGCGGGCGGCCGTTGCCCGTGCAATTATCACGGATCCAAAGCTGATCCTGGCGGATGAGCCTACCGGCGCACTGGATTCAAAGTCAACCGATGAGCTTCTGCAGGTATTTCAGAATATCAATGATATGGGGCAGACGATCCTGATGGTGACCCATTCCACCAAAGCGGCAAGCCATGCCAACCGTGTCCTTTTTATCAAGGATGGCGAAGTGTTCCACCAGATTTACCGTGGTTCCTGCACCAATGAGGAAATGTATCAGAAAATTGCGAATACTCTTACAATACTGGCGACGGGTGGTGATAAAAAATGAGACATGGCTTTTATCTGAAAATGGCTGTTACAAACATTAAAAAGAACAGCCGGCTTTATCTGCCGCAGATGGTGACCGAAGCCGGGCTTGCTGCCATGTTTTATATTCTGATGACGCTTTCAGGAGATGAGCGTCTGGAGTCTGTACGCGGAGGCAATTATCTGCCCACCATCATGCCGCTGGGAACGGCTGTTGTGGGAATTATGTCGGTTATTCTGATTTTTTATATCAACAGCTTTCTCATGAAGCAGCGAAAACGGGAATTCGGGCTTTACAATGTACTTGGACTGGAAAAACGTCATGTGGGACGGATTCTTTTCTGTGAATCGGCTATTTCAGCTCTCTGCAGCGTATCCGGCGGAATCCTTCTGGGAATCCTGCTGTACAAAATCTGTGCCCTGCTGATCTGCCGCATTCTGGGCGTAAACAGTGTGCTGGGATTTTATCATGTGTCCCTTTCATCCATTATTCCTTCGGTACTGTTTTTCCTGACTGTTTATTTTCTGGCGTACTGTTTTAACCGGATACAGATTGCCTGCATGAATCCGGTGGAACTGATGCAGAGCGCCCACACCGGTGAAAAGGAACCGAAGATCAAATGGGTGCTGCTGGTTGTGGGCCTGATTTCTCTGGGAACAGGATATGCGCTGGCCATTGTGACCGATAATCCGCTGGATGCGCTGAATCTGTTTTTCATCGCGGTGCTGCTGGTCATTCTCGGTACCTATTGTCTGTTTGTGACAGGCACCATCGCCCTGCTGAAACTGCTGAAAACGAGAAAAAATTTTTATTACCATCCGCGTCATATGATTTCCGTGTCCGGGCTGATGTACCGCATGAAACAGAATGCCATGGGCCTTGCATCCATATCGATTCTGGCAGCCATGGTTCTTGTTATGGTGTCTACCACGGTAAGTATGTATGCCGGTATTAAAGATACGCTGGACAGAGAGTATCCCCACGATTTTTATATCAGCAGCAGTTATGATACAGGAGAAGATGATTACAGGGAGATTCCGCTGGATAATCTGAAGAATATGATTCACAGGGCAGCAGATCAGTTTGATCTGGATATTTCAGAAGAAACTACGCAGAGATATTTTACCTGTGCATTTAACAGACAGGCGGGAAATGTGCTGAGTGTGGACCGGTCCCGGCAGATCAATCAGGTTATTGAATGTTTCTTCGTAACAGCACAGGAGTATCAGCATCTGACAGGAAAACAGTTAAAGCTGCAGCCGGATGAGATCGCTGTCTTTTCAGTAAAGAATAATACCGATGATTTTAACTGCGGCGATACGCTGACCATTGGCGATCAAAACTACATCTGTACGGAAACACCGGATGAATTTCCCATCAGTATGACAGCCTATACGCTGGTGAACTGCTATGGTATTGTAGTTTGCGATGAAGCGGCATTTTCGGATATTTTCCAGGTACAGAAGGAAGGTTACGGAGAGGCTGCCTCCCAGATCAGCAATCGGCTGGTGATCGATTTCACAGACCGTAAGGCTGTAGAAAAGGTTTACACTGAACTGGAGGAGGCCATCGGGCAGGAAATCATGGAATATGTGGACAGTCAGCCGGACAGTACCGGTGGGTACGGTATATCCACGGACAGCGTGTGGAATACAACAGAAAATCTGTACGGTATGTATGGAACGCTGCTGTTCCTCGGCCTGATCCTGACATTTGTTTTCCTGTTTGCAACGGCGCTGATTATCTATTATAAACAGATTTCCGAAGGGTATGAGGACCGGGAACGTTTCCAGATCATGCAGAAGGTGGGCATGAGCAGCGAGGAAGTACAGGCAACCATCCGCAGCCAGATCCTGCTTGTATTTTTCCTGCCTCTGCTGGTGGCAGCGGTCCATATGGCATTTGCTTTCCCCATGCTGACCAGACTGCTGGAAATCCTGTTTCAGTCCGATCTGCTTCGGTTTTTCGGATGCACGCTGGGAGTGTTTGGCGTATTTGCAGTGATCTATGTGCTGATCTACCGCATCACGGCAAAGGTGTATTACCGGATCGTATCCGACAGGAGATAGGTATAGTAACTGTCCAGAGCCAAATAGATTTGTACAGTTACAAATTATACTTGAATTTCCATTTTGTATGCGATATACTGCCTGTAGAAATGCGGAGGGCAGTATAATCATGCAGGTAACGGAAAAACTGACAAAGCCACTTACGGAGGCCAAATATTTAAATGCGGATAATGTTGACCGGTATCGGAGCATTATGCGCATTTTTTTTGAAAATTATGAAAAACTGAAGTACTGGATGTATCAGGAAGAGGTTTATGCCCAGATGATGCAGGATCCTTATTTTGCGGAATACCGGCCGGAGCAGTGCCAGCAGGATCTGGCGGCGCTTGTGGAATGGAAGAACCTGACAGCCATTCAGGATACAAGGAAAGTGGCGTCCATACAGGAGTTTAAGAATAAAAAGTTTCGCTATCAGATGTCACCGTACAGTGTGGAGATCGAGCGTCTTGTGCTCAGGCTGGAAAATCTGTTTATTGAGGGTGCGTCTCTGGAACCTACGCTGCTGGAGCGGATCCGCATCAGTATTGAGCGGTTTCCTCAGATGGAGGAGGAAGACCTGAGTACGGTCTATACCTGGTGGCAGGATCTGAATAATGATTTCAGCCGGCTGAATCAGAATTATCAGGATTATATCCGGGATCTGAACAGTGTGAAAGCGGAAGAAATGATGCGGACGAAGGAATTTCTGGTTTTTAAGGATAAACTGATCGATTATCTGAGAAATTTTATTAAAGGCCTGCAGAAAAATGTGGGAGTGATCGAAGAGAATCTGCGGATGCTGGAACCGGAACTGGTGGACAGAGTTCTGGACAAGGTCAATCAATATGAGCTGTCGATCCCCAGGATGGATGTGGAGGTTTCACCGGAACTGATTGCGGAGAAAACGAGAGGACGCTATGAGAGTATCCGCAGCTGGTTTGCAGCGGACCATATGCAGGAAAATGAAGCCGGTAAATTGTTTGATGCGACAAATGATATAATCCGGAGGATCACACGGTATGCGGCCCAGCTGAGTGAAAGGAATGCTCTGGGCGCCAACCGCAGGGAGGAATACAGGAGGGTGGCGGAGCTTTTTCTGAAATGTGAGGATATTTCGGAAGCGCACAGAATGTCCGCCATGGTATTCGGTCTGGAAAAAACGTTTCATCTGAAGGGAGACTGTACGCGTGAGACGGACAGTATGAATCAGGGCGTATACGAGGAACCGCCCATGGAACTGGTGCTGAAGCCCAGAGTGCGGACTTATCGGGAAAAATCAAGGCGGAGTGCCATCAGGGAAAGCCGGGAAGAGAAAGAAAAGACGCGCCGGCAGATGCTGGAACAGCTTCGGGAAGACCGGAGAAAAATTGAACTGCTTGAGGTGGAGGGGAGGATCGATTTTGCCTCTCTTCCGGTTATTGAGCCGCGGGTGCGGGAGATTCTTCTGAAATGGCTGTCTGATGCACTGGAGGATGTAGCGTATGCGGCCCGGACTGACGATGGAAGGCGGTATGTACTGGACATGAGCCATGCAGATGAGCAATGCGTGGTACATTGCGAAGACGGAAATTTTACCATGCCGAAGCTTGCGATTGTATTTCAGGAGGAGTAGAGCATGAAAGAACTGGAAGCACTGCTGGAAAAGAGATGGATTTTGAAATCGGAAAATAAGGAGCTGTATTACAGGATCCGCGATTCGATCGGAGAAATCCGGCGGTTTGCAACAGATAAGATGGGATGTCAGGTTCTGGAAAATTCTCTGATGGTAAAGCTGGAAAAAATTCCTGCCATACCGGAAGATTTTATGGGAATTGAAGATTTCACATCAAAAGAGGAGTACGCATTTTTCTGTGTTCTGCTGATGTTTCTGGAAGACAAGGATGCGGAAGAGCAGTTTATCCTGTCACAGCTGACAGAGTATATTGCTGCCAATCTGCCGGGACAGTCGGTGGACTGGACACTGTATACCAGCCGGAGACGTCTGGTGAAGGTACTTCGTTATGCGGTATCGCAGGGCGTTCTGAAGGTAACGGATGGCAGTGATGATGTTTTCATGGATGCGGCTTCCGGAGAAGTGCTGTATGAGAATACAGGAGCATCCCGGTATTTTATGAGAAATTTTTCCCGCGATATTACCGGATATACAAGGCCGGAGGATTTCGGGGAAAGTGACTGGTTCGACATGAACGAGGAACGGGGGATTGCCAGACGGCACCGGGTATATAAAAGACTGCTTTTTTCTCCGGGGATGTACAGAAATGCCGGAGCGGAAGAGGATTTTGAGTATCTGAAGTATTATGGACGCCGGCTTGCGGAGGATCTGGAGCAGAATTTTGACTGCAGGGTGCATATCCACAAAGGAAGCGCGTTCCTTCTGGTGGGTGAAGACTGCCGCATGGGAGCAGAGTTTCCGGGCAGCAATGCGGTATCGGATATTCTGCTCCTCTGCTGCGGAAAGATACGTGAA
Source organism: Lachnospiraceae bacterium (assembly GCA_028724245.1). Classification (GTDB taxonomy): domain Bacteria; phylum Bacillota; class Clostridia; order Lachnospirales; family Lachnospiraceae; genus TWA4. The sequence goes on along the minus strand of JAQYDI010000105.1, from coordinate 14,319 downwards.
AAAGTGGAGTGCGGAGAGTGGAAAACAGGAAACGATGACACGATCCGTGTGGAAAAGCTGGAATTTGAGCGGATGCTCAGAGAAGTGAAGGAAGAATCCGGCGCCGGATTTACTAAAAATTACCGGGAGATGCCGGAAGGCGAATTCGTGCGTGAGATTACGGAACATCTGGAGCGATGGACATTTATCAGGTGTGAAGACAGGGAGCATATGATTACAATTTATCCGTCAGCGGGAAAACTGGCGGGACATTACCCTGACGATTATACGGGAGGACATACAGGTGAACAGCAGATGGCAGGCAAATAAAATCGGTCTTATTAATTTCTGGTATTATGATGAACAGGAGTTTCCTTTTGTGAAGGGAAGGATGCTGCTGCGCGGTTCCAATGGTTCCGGCAAATCCGTTACCATGCAGAGTGTGATCCCGCTCCTTCTGGATGGCAATATGAGTCCGGAGCGGCTCGATCCTTTTGGTTCCAGAGACAGAAAGATGAGCAGTTATCTTCTGGAAGAGGATGATGGGCGGGAGGAACGCACCGGGTATCTGTATCTGGAATTCCGGCGAATGGAGAGCGATACCTATATTACAGTGGGGATGGGGATCCGTGCCAGAAGAGGAAAACCGCTGGATAAATGGTATTTTGGCCTGACTGATGGAAGACGGATCGGAAAAGACTTTTTTCTGTATAAAAAGACAGATGAAAAGGTGACTTTATCAAGAAAAGAACTGGAAAACAGGATTCAGGGCGGCGGACAGGTATTTGACCGTCAGGCGGATTATATGGAATTTGTCAACCGTCAGGTTTTCGGTTTTGAAACGGTGGAAGAATATAAGGAGATGATTGATCTTCTGATCCAGCTTCGTACTCCCAAACTGTCAAGAGATTTTAAACCCTCTGTTATCAACGATATCCTCAGTGATTCCCTGCAGCCTTTATCGGATGAGGATCTGCGGCCCATGTCGGAAGCAATTGAAAATATGGATACCATGAACATGAATCTGAAAACCATACAGGAAGGGAAGCAGGCAGCAGAGAAGATCAACCGGGTACTGGGACGTTATAACCGGCTGATCCTGTTTGAAAAATCAGAAAATTACTGCCAGAACCGGAAACGCTTATCTGTTCTGGAAAAAGAAGCGGCAGACAGAGAACGGCAGATCCGCTCCTGTGAAAAGCGGGTCGGGGAGCTGGAAAGCCTTCTGACGGAGCTGTCTGCAGACAAGGCTGCTATGGAGAAGGAACGGGAATCTCTCAGCAAAAGCGACGCGGTAGGTCTGAAGCAGAAAGAACTTGAGCTTGCGGACCGGATTTCGGGGAATGAAAAGACGCTCAGGGAAAAGGAATCCCAGCTCGCGGCAAAACAGGACAGGTATCTGGAAATTGAGAACCGGAAGAAAGCAGAGCAGGACAGAGAGTGGCAGAAAGAGCAGGAACTGTACGGCCTTCTGGAAGAAATGCAGGAAGAAGCCGATGAGATGGCATTTCAGGATCATGCATTTTTCAGTGAGGAACTGAAAGACCAGTTTTCATCCGCATATGCATTTGAGACGCATGAAAAGCAGTTTGACCGGACACGGAAAGAGATTGCTGAAGGACTTTCTATTCTCAGGGAGACAGACCGGTATCAGCGGGAGGCCGAGGAACTGTTCAGAAGGCGGGAAAAGCAGCAGAAAGAAGCTGATGCGGCATGGCGAAAGGTGAATGAGCTGGAAACCATGTTTGTACAGATACAAAATGAGTGGAAGGAAGCTCTGTACGCGTGGAACGGATGCAATCAGGAATTGGTGCTGCCTGATGAAACCATGAAGCAGCTGGCACGGTTTGCGGAAGATTACGATGAAAAGTCGGATTTCGGTATGGTACGTCAGGCTGCGGCCGATGTTAAGATCGCCGTAAAAGGGGAACTGGATGCGCTTTTGCGGAAGAACCGCGGGAAATTGTCTGAACTTCAGGAGGAATATGAGGCGCAGAAGGCAGAGCTGCATGAATGGGAAAATCACAGGGAACCGCAGCCGCCGCGCAGTGAGGCGGTGCTGAAAAACCGCAGACGTCTGCAGGAACTGCAGATCCCCTATCTGGAATTCTACAAGGTTATTGAATTCGGAGCGGGGCTTGAGCAGGAATCATGTGACCGGCTGGAGGAAGCCCTGCTTTATATGGGGATTCTGGATGCCCTTGTGGTGGAAGAACAGTATAAAGAGCAGGTTCTTTCCATGGAAAAGGGCTGCTGTGATAAATATTTATTTGTTCAGAAGAACAGGGCTGAAAAAAGTATTCTGGATGTGCTGGAACTGAACGATTCGGTTAATGATATTTTCTTTAACCGGAGAATTACCGGAATTCTGGAAAATATCGCATATGACGGCGAGGGAATGACCTCGATCTCCCCTCAGGGGACTTATCAGATGGGCGTTCTCACAGGTACTGTGACAGGCGAGTATCGGGCAGGTTTTCTGGGGACGAAGGCGAGAGAACAGAATCGTCAGGCTAAAATAGCCGCCTGTCTTGCAAGAATTGATGAACTGGATCAGGAGATGGAGCTTCTGCAGAAAGAAGCAGAGGAAACGAAACGGCGCATGGAGCGGCTTGATGCGGAGTACGAAGCATTTCCCAAAGACGGGGATCTGCGGGAAGCGTACCGGATGATAGAAGATGCCGAAAGATATGCCCGACGCATGAAGGATGAGGGACTCCGTCTGGAGGAGCAGTTCCGTGAATTGTCTGATATCCTGAAGGAAAAGAAAAAAAACGCGCTGAAAATTGCGGAAAAGCTGTATCTTACCTGCAGTTATGAAGCATTTCTGAGGGCTGATGAAGCAGCAGGCAATTACAGACAGCATCTTTATCAGCTGAAATCCGGCCATGAACTTTACCGGCAGATGCTGTCCCATCTGCATGAACTGGAAGAACGGCTGGAGCAGCTGGATGCGGATATGGATGAGATCCGTTATGACGCAGGCCGGACAGAGAAAGCATTGAAAGCGGAACAGGCGGAGTACATTTCAATTCAGGAGCAGCTGAAGCTGACGGATTATGAAGAGATTAAAGAACGGCTGGATTTCTGCATCAAATGGCTGAATGAGTATCCCGGTAAGCTGCAGAACTGCGTGGAGGAAAAAGTCCGGAAAAGAGAGCAGGCAGAAAATCTCAGGCTGCAGATGGAAACAGGGGCTGCAGAGATCAGTGAATGCAGAAGGAAAGGCGAATATCTGAGGAAATGTTTTGAAGCGGAGCTGGCGCTTGGCTGTGTGGAGATCCCCGGAGTCGTTTTTTCCGAAATGTCGGGAACAGAGACAGACAGGAAAGAGGCAGATTCTGCCCGAAAAGTGTATGAGTATCTTGACACAGACTGCAGCGGACTTCAAAAGGAAAAAATAATCCGCGATCTGAATGAAGTCTATTTTGCCAATAAGGGCCTTTTAAATGATTATCAGCTTACCCAGATCGAACTGTTTACAGAACTGGATGAGCTGGCGCAGAAGGGCGATCCGACGGCGAAACGGATGGATATTCAGGCCAGATATCAGGGTGTGAAAATTCCTTTCTACAAACTCCCCGATTATCTGGAAGCGGAAATTGCATCCCTGCAGGATCTGATCCGGGCAGGAGACCGCGAACTGTTTGAAGATATTCTGGCGAATACGGTGAGCCGCAAAATCCGTGCGAAAATCAATGGCTCCAATGGATGGGTCGAGAAAATGAACGCTCTGATGAGTGCCATGAATACCTCCAGCGGACTGAAGCTGAGTCTGCGCTGGAGAAGCCGGACTGCAGAAACGGAGGAACAGCTGGATACAAAGGAACTGGTTGAACTTCTGAAAAAGGATTACCGCCTCATGCGGGAAGATGAAGCATCAAAGCTGTCACGGCATTTCCGTTCCAAGGTGGAGGAGGCCAGACGGCATGCAAAGGAAAGCGGCGGCATGGTTTCTTTTTATCAGGTTATGAAAGAAACACTGGATTACCGTAAATGGTTTGAGTTTCAGCTGTTCTCGCAGAAAAGCGGAGAGCGGCAGAAAGAACTGACCAACAGTGTATTCGGAACGTTCAGCGGAGGCGAAAAAGCCATGTCCATGTATGTGCCGCTGTTTTCAGCAGTCGTTGCCAAATATCAGGGAGCCCGCTCAGATGCACCCCGCCTGATCTCACTGGACGAAGCGTTTGCAGGTGTGGATAATAAAAATATCAGGGATATGTTCCGTTTGATGACAGAATTTCAATTTGATTTTATTATCAATTCGCAGGTGCTGTGGGGAGACTGTGATACCCTTGATGCGCTGGCGATTTACCAGCTGATCAGGCCGGAAAATGCGAAGTTTGTAACGGTGATGCCCTACCTGTGGAATGGAAAAGCAAAGGAGATGCTGAATAATGAAGCAGAACTGGAAGAACGGAGCGAAGAATTCTCTGGAGAGGGAATGTCTTGAATATTTCCGCAGCAAATCGGTTTTTGACAGAATCCTGTGCGGTTTCAGAGAAAAATACAGATCATATGGCAGTTTTTCAGGGACTGTGACGCTGCGGAAACTGTCAGAAGAAGAACTGGAGGATCTGGAAGGTTTTTTTCAGAAAAATTATCATGGAAAAAAAAGTGTGTCTGTTTCAGCATCCGGATTTGAAAAGGCGTTCGGGGACAGCAGGTTCGGGGAAATTACGCCGAAAAGACTGCTGGAACTGTATTTTCAAGAGGAAATGGTCGGAAAAAAAGAACAGAAGCAGCAGGAAACAGAGCAGTGGAGGCAGATTTTTGCAAAGCTGGAAAGTCGGTACAGGCAGACACCTGCGCAGGTATGGATCGATGAACTGAAAACTCAGAGCGGGAATCTGAAAACGGGACTGATTCCGTATCTGGCAAAGCGTTACAGGGAAAGCGGGCAAAGTCAGGAAGAAATGGAAAAAACGCTTTATCTGGCAGCCGATATCATCAATACTTTTCCCTGCAGACAGGGAAAGAGAGAATATCTTGCCGTATTTGCAGCTATGATGACCGGAAATCCCCATGCCTTTGATGACGGAACAAAGGACGGACAGCTTTTGTATCTGCTGATCCAGTGGATGGAACAGACAGATGAAAATAAGCAGGAAATGATTGGAATGCAGAAAACATTTTCCGACCGGCAGCAGATATTCCCCGCTTTAAAAAAGCAGAGACAGTATCTGGAAGCGGGAATTCTGCGGGATGATGTTTCAAATTATGTAATGATCTCCGGGATCCGTGCATGGAAAAGAAACGGAGAACTGCATGCAGGAATCGATGGATTCTGCAGAGAGGGGGATATGGTTCAGGTACCGCTCGGTGCTGCGGCAGGCTGGAGCCGGGTTTCATGCCCCGAAAATACTGTTTATATTGTGGAAAATCCTTCCGTGTATGCCATGCTGTGCCGCAAATGGCAGGGCAGCAGGGCCTGTATGTGCATGAACGGACAGCCGAGGCTGAGCGCGCTGTTTTTGCTGGATCTTCTGGCTGAAGCAGGGGTAAGGATATTTTATGCGGGCGATTTTGATCCGGAAGGGCTTTTGATCGCGCAGAAACTGAAGCGGTATTATCCGGGGGAATTTATCTGCTGGCATATGTCTCCGGAGGTATATAAACAGAGCCGGTCAGATGAAAAAATCTCGGAAAAACGCCTGAAGATGCTGGACAGAATCACTGATGAAGAACTGCTGGAAACCGCGGCAGCTGTACGCAGGAGCGGCCTGGCTGGTTATCAGGAAAATATATGGGAAATTTATCCGGAATGACAGACAGGTAAGGTTGATTTTTCAAGGAAATCCTGCTAATACTGTTACCAGCAGAAAGGGAGTAGTTGCATGCGGTGCATGTCCGGGTTTTCGTCAGGACGTCTTTTGAGACCGGAGGCCCGGTGACAGTTGATTTAAATTGTTGAACAAGACTTTTTGTGTACATTTACTGTGCACAGAAGGTCTTGTTCTTTTTTGTACAGCAGAGGAGATTTCTGAATGGAAAGAAAAAAACATAACGGAAAGGGAAACTATTGTGACTGGATGTAAGGAGTGAAAGCGCATGAAAGAAGTTTATCAGCAAAGCAAACAGGAACTGTTTGAACAGTATGGAGGTCCGCAGGGACATACCGGTGAAAAAGCGGCCGGACTGCTGCAGAAATACGGGGAAAATGTTCTGGAGGAAACGGGCAGGAAAAGCATATTCCGAATATTTCTGGAACAGTTTGCGGATATGCTGGTAGTGATCCTGATGATCGCTGCAGCTGTCTCCATGCTCTCAGGCAATGGGGAAAGCACCCTGGTAATTTTCGCGGTGCTTGTTTTAAATGCGGTTCTCGGTACGGTGCAGTATGTAAAAGCGGAGAAGTCGCTGAACTCTCTGCGGGAACTGTCTGCTCCGGGGGCGAAGGTGCTCAGAGACGGAAGAAAGATGGAGATTCCTGCAAAAGAAATTGTGCCGGGTGATGTACTGCTGCTGGAAGCGGGCGATATGGCCGCAGCGGATGGGCGTATTATCGAGAATTATTCTCTGCAGGTAAATGAAAGTTCACTGACCGGTGAGTCTGTCAATGTGAATAAAAAAGATGTGGAGATTGCAGGGGAAGCGGCACTGGGTGACAGAAGCAATATGGTATTTTCCGGCAGTCTGGTTACGTATGGCAGGGCCAGGGTGCTGGTAACGGCCACGGGAATGCATACCGAAATGGGCAGGATTGCAGCTCTTATGAATAATACAAAGGAGAAGAAAACACCTCTGCAGATAAGTCTGGATGATTTCAGCAGAAAACTGGCCATTCTTATTATGGGTATCAGTGCTGTGGTATTTGGGCTCAGGCTCCATCAGGGCGAACCGGTTCCGGATGCAATGATGTTTGCGGTTGCACTGGCAGTTGCAGCCATTCCGGAAGCGCTCGGTTCCATTGTGACCATCGTTCAGGCCATGGGTACGGGAAAAATGGCTGCGGATCATGCAATTATCAAGGATCTGAAAGCAGTGGAAAGTCTGGGCTGTGTTTCTGTGATCTGTTCCGATAAAACAGGTACTTTGACGCAGAACAGAATGACCGTGACGGAAGTATATCTGGACGGCAGATGCATGGCGCCGGAGAAACTGGAACTGTCATCGCCGCTTCACAGGCAGTTTCTGTATAATGCCATTCTGAATAATGATGCATCCATTTCCGGCGGGAAAGAGATCGGTGATCCGACAGAAACCTGCCTGCTTTACATGGCCCGGAAAGCCGGTCCTGCAAAGGATGGAATCAAGGAAGAAGAAATCCGGAGCATGATGCCGCGTATGGATGAAATTCCCTTTGATTCGGACCGCAAATTCATGAGCAGCAAATATCGCGTCAATGGTATATCCACGGTGTTTATCAAAGGTGCGGTGGATGTGCTGCTGGACAGGATCGATTATATAGCAGAAGGTGAGGGCATACGCTCCATAGAAAAGGCGGATAAAGAGAAAATCCTCCGGCAGAATCAGATATTTTCCGAAAATGGTCTGCGTGTGCTGGCATTTGTATACAGGGAATGTCAGGAAAATGATGTATTATCAGCTGAAAGTGAGTATGGATATGTGTTTACAGGGATGGCCGCCATGATCGATCCGCCAAGAGAAGAGTCTGTGAAGGCCGTATCGGATGCGGTCAGCGCGGGTATCAAACCGGTGATGATTACCGGTGACCATAAGGTGACAGCAGCTGCCATTGCAGAACAGATCGGTATTTATCAGAAGGGAGATCTGGCGGTTACCGGTCAGGAACTGGACCGGATGTCTGATGAGGAACTGGATCAAAAACTTGACAGAATTTCGGTATATGCCAGAGTATCGCCGGAAAATAAGATCCGTATCGTAGAAGCATGGCAGCGGAAAGGGCATATCACTGCCATGACAGGAGACGGCGTCAATGATGCACCGGCGCTGAAAAAGGCTGATATCGGCGTTGCCATGGGAATGACCGGTACGGAGGTTTCCAAAGATGCATCGGCAATGATACTGGCGGATGATAATTTTGCAACCATCATAAAGGCAGTTCTGAATGGACGAAACGTGTACAGAAATATCATGAATGCTATCCGTTTTCTGCTTTCGGGAAATCTGGCAGCGATTCTGGTTGTATTGTACTGTTCATTTATGGCGCTGGATACGCCTTTTGAGCCGGTCCATCTGCTGTTTATCAATCTGCTTACGGATTCTCTGCCGGCACTGGCCATCGGCATGGAGCCCTCTGACCCGGCACTGCTGAAAAATAAACCCAGAAACCCGAAAAAAGGCATGTTTACAAAAGATTTTACGATAAAGCTGTCGGGATACGGACTGCTTATTGCTGCAGCGACGCAGATGGCATATGCGCAGGGGATGTCGGTTAGTTCAGCGACTGCAAGTACAATGGCATTTGCCACGTTAACGCTGGCACGGCTGTTCCATGGATTTACATGCAGAAGTGATTTTTCGATTTTCAGGATCGGTTTAAGAAGCAACCGATGGAGTCTGGCGGCTTTTGCAGCAGGCGTTTTTCTGCTGGCAGCTGTTTTATGGATTCCGTGCATGCAGGGATTATTTCTGGTGGAACCGCTGGGAGCGATGCAGGTATGCAGCATTGTCTGTCTGGCATCTGTACCGACTGCATTGATCCAGATATGCCGGGTAATAAAAGAACAGGCAGAGGAAAAAACACGATAACAGGTTGAATATTATATTTTTCAGCGTATAATGTTTTCAGAAATAAACGAAAGACAGAGGTGTGCAATGTTAAAAGAGTTGTTTTCCATACCGAATCTGATTGGATATTTCCGGGTGCTGATGCTGCCTGTTTTTCTGGTAAATTACAATCGTGCAGAGACAGCAGCGGAATTTGCAGCTGCATTTCTGCTGCTGGTAGTCATATTTCTTTCAGATGCGCTGGATGGATATATAGCGAGAAAATATGATATGGTTACGAATTTCGGGAAAATTCTTGACCCGGTAACAGATAAGCTGGTACAGGGAACGCTTGCGCTTGCTGTTGCTTTAAGACATCCCCGGATGTGGGTGTTTCTGGTTGTATTTTTGCTGAAAGAAGCATATATGGGCATCATGGGATTGTATCTGATGCGGGTGAAAAAGGCCTTAAACGGCGCGCAGTGGTATGGGAAAATCTGTACTGCTGCTGTCGATGCGGGTGTTCTGATCCTGCTGTTTGGACCCGGTATGCCGGAGGCAGCCAGCAATGGAATTCTTGCAGTGATGATTGCAGTGGAACTGTTTTCCGCCGGTATGTATCTGAAATTTCACATTGGAATTATCAGAAAAAAGAGGCAGACAGAAAGCGAAGAAAAGAGATAGACAGGAGACAGAAACATTAAAACAGTGCTGACAGCAGAATCAACAAAAACAAAAGACAGACTCCTGAACAGATGGCTGGAGAAAGTGCAAAAAAATACAAGGAATTCCGGAATTACCGGCAAAAATCAGAAATTATGATATGTTCTTATTATGGAAATTATGATATAATAATGCGGAAAAGCTTACCAAATGAGAGATAATGAACAGTTACGAATAATGTTAATAATGTTATGGCGGCGGTTCAGAACCGGAATGGATATTTCGGTTTACCCGGAATCACTGCACATTATGATTAATTTTGGAGGTATCAAATGGCTAATAGGACAAAAAAAGCAAGCACAGCAGCAAAGACAACAGGCAGACGGAAAACAACTGCGAAAACAACAGCTGCGAAAACAACAGCTGCGAAAACAACAGTTACGGTAACAGCTGCAGAGACAGAAGCTGCAGTAAAACCTGAGGAAGCAGCTGTTAAAGAAACAGAAGCAGTTAAAGCCGAATCCCCCGCGGCAGAAGCTGTAAAAGAAGCAGAAGCTGTAAAAGAAGCAGAAACAGTAAAAGCAGTTGAAACAGAAAAAGCCGAATCCCCTAAAGCAGAACCTGCAGAGGAAGTAAAAACTGAGAAAGAAGAAGCGTCTGCAGCAGAACCTGCAAAGAAGAAAGCACCTGCAAGAAAGAGAACGACTGCGAAAAAAACAGCCCCCAAAGCAGAAGCTGTGAAAGAAGAAAAGGCAGAGGAAACATCTGAAAAAGCGCCTGCAAAAACAGAAAAGGCACCTGCACAGAAAAGAACAACCGCAAGGAAAACAGCAGCTTCAAAGAAAGCAGCAGCGAAAGCTGAACCTGCAGAAGAAGTGAAGACAGTAAAAGAAGAAGCACCCGCAGCTGAGGAAGTAAAAGCTGCAGAAGAAGCACCGGTTACAGAAGATGTAGAAGCTGTAAAAGAAGAAGTGCCCGCAGCAGCAGAAGTGAAAGCTGCAGAAGACGCAAAAACTGAAACAGAAGCGCCTGCAGCTGAAGAGGCAGCAGCTGAGCCGGAAGCTGTTGAAGAACCGGCGCCGGAGATCCCTGCGACTCCCAGAAGAAGCATCGCATTTATCGGATCCGAGTGTTATCCTTTTGTAAAGACCGGCGGTCTGGGCGATGTTATGTATGCTCTTCCCAAGGCTCTTGTAAAACAGAACTGCGATGTGAAGGTCATCCTGCCCCGTTATAAATGCATTCCCTGGGAATATCAGGAAAAGATGATTTACAGAGGCTCTTTCCAGATGAATCTGTGTGCCGATGGCAGATCTTACTATGTAGGTATTATGGAATACGTATGGGATGGCGTTGTATATGACTTTATTGACAATGAAGAGTTCTTCAGCGCAGGCAATCCCTATACAAATCTGATCGATGACATTCCGAAATACTGCTATTTTGCAAAAGCTGCTCTGGCTGCTTTGAATTATATGGACTGGATTCCGGATATTATCCACTGTCACGACTGGCAGGCAGCTCTTGTTCCCGTATATCTGAGAACCATGTTTGTGAATACAAAGCTGACTTCTGCCAAGACTATTCTGACCATACATAATTTACGTTTCCAGGGTATTTACGATATCCCTACCATCCGTTACTGGTCAGGACTTCCGGATTATGTATTTAACAAGGATGCACTGAAGGTTGGCTACAAGGATGCCAATATGTTAAAAGGCGGTCTGACCTACTCCAATGTCATCACAACAGTCAGCGGCACCTACGCAGGAGAAATCCAGACTGCGTATTACGGCGAAAAACTGGATGCGCATATGAGATATCATTCCGGCAAGTTAAGAGGTATTGTAAACGGTATTGACTGTGATATCTGGAATACCGCGACAGACTCCAGATTATACGCAAATTATGACATCAGCAATGTTCTGGATAAGAAGAGAGAAAATAAACGTAAATTACAGGAAGAATTGGGACTGGTTCAGGATGACCACAAGTTTGTCATCGGTCTGATCTCCAGACTGACCAATCAGAAGGGCCTCGATCTGGTCAATGCCATCATGCCTTATATCGTGGATGAGCATACACAGGTTGTTGTACTTGGTACCGGCGATGCGGTTTACGAAGATTCCTTCCGCTATTATGAAGGTGCTTATAAAGGCAATGTCTGCTCCAATATCATGTACGACGAAACACGGGCTCACAGAATCTACGCCGGTGCAGATGCCCTGCTGGTACCTTCACAGTTTGAACCCTGCGGCCTGACCCAGCTGATCGCCATGCATTACGGTACTGTACCGATCGTTCGTGAAACCGGCGGCTTAAAGGATACGGTTGAACCTTACAACATGTTCTTCCACACAGGCAACGGCTTTACATTTGACCGTTATGAAGCAGGTCTGCTGCTGGATGCCATCAACAGAGCAAAGACAGTATTCTTCACAGACCGCTGGCATTGGGATGAGATGGTTCAGAGAGATATGGACAAGGATGTTTCATGGGAGAACTCCGCAAAACAGTACAAGGATCTGTATCTGGAACTGACAAGATAAGAAACTCAAAATGTCTGCAGGATGAATGGTAGTTTACAGGATTCCTGACAGATTGCATATGGGATGGATATTTCCCCGGAAAATTTCAGATTTGAAGTTTTCCGGGGATTTTTGCTAAAAAAACGAGGATTTTGAAAAATTATGCTAAATCACTGGGAAAATTGTTGAACAAGTCAGGTTTTGTGCGGTATAATATTAATGAAAGAAAAGAGAAAATTCTTTAAGCATATGGGATAAACAGTAATAAAGGTTGTATTGAAACATCGGAATATAAACATTCTTTCCGTCTTTTTAAAAAGATAAACAGTAACAAGGGTTGTATTGAAACGTTCTTTATGTACATGTCCGCAGCAGGAGCAGGTCGATAAACAGTAACAACAGTCAACCATGTGGCTCCTGTCTGATTTGTTGGTATTTATTCGGCAAATAACAGCAGTATTTTGCCGCTGCTGCAGATTGCAATTTCCGTATTGTACGGGGAACTGTTTTGTGTTACACTGATAAATACATTCCTGTTTTTGACAGTTCATAAGTAAAAAAATCCTCACAACGCCAGTATTTATGCGGTGTTGCGAGGATTTTTCTTTCGTTTCGGACTTTAGTAATTTTATCTTCCTTTACTTTTTTTCTGAATTGTTCTCATCTGACTTTTTGTTATAAACTGATAGTCGGTATGAAAGCCGCATACCGCATGCAATTCATCCGTTAACTTATCACGGATATAGAGCGGAATATACCCCTGTCCCTGGATGTCTGCGAAGTTCATATTTTTCAGTTTGTCCAGGATTGTTTCACATGTATAAGCGTTTTGGAGATCCCTTTCCAGATAACGATAAACAGCCAGTGACAGGAAGCAGATCAGAAAATGCGCTTTGATACGTGTTTCATCATGGAGAAAGATCGGCCTTGCTTCGAAATCGGTTTTCATGATCCGGAAGCATTCTTCGATCTCCCATCTTCCTTCACTTACTTTCAGGATATCTTGTACATCATCTTCCAGCAGGTCTGTAGTTAACGCATACAGGCCGTCATAACGGGCTTCTTCTGCTATCTTGTCGGTATCCAGATAAGTATGGATCTTTGCTTCTTCCCCTTCCTCAGTCGCAGCAATTTTCCCAATAAACCTTGCAGGGTCATTTGGATTTTTTCGTACTTTTTTTACCGTCCCGGACTCCAGCATTTTTTCTGCACGCTCCACCTGACGGTCCCGGATCTGTTTCTGATACCTTGCATATTTGGGAGAATAAGTGACGATCAGACGCTGGTCCAGCTGGCGTGAAATATAAGGCTCGTCCTTGTAATACAGTCCTTTATCATCTTCCGGGATCTCAGAAAGATCCACGGGAGTGTCATCGGAAACACGTTTAAAACCGGTCCGATCCAGCGCCCAGCTTTTATCCTCTTTATTCAGCTTTTTAATGGACTGTGTCACAATAAATGCACGTTCCCCTGCATGATTCATCTTTTTGATCTTTTCAGAACCGAGCCCTGCATCACTGCAGTAAATAAATTTCCTGCATCCGAAATCCTGGAGGACTTTTTCTTCCAGCGGTTTCAGGGAAGTCTGTTCGTTGGAGTTTCCGGGAAACAGGGAAAAAGCAAGGGGGATCCCATCGCCATCCATGAACATTCCCATCTGGATGATCGGATTGGGACGATGTTCTTTGCTCTTCCCGTATTTCTTATCCCCATCTTCCTGTTCGATTTCAAAGTAGTAGTTGGTGCAGTCGTAATAAAGGATCCTGTCATTGCGTTTTCCCATAAGATGACTGTTTTTGTAGACTTCTGACTGGATAAAATCGCACTCCCTCCCCAGGACATCCAGTGCACGGTAAATATCATGCAGCTGATAGGAAGGTTTCTCCAGAAACTCAGACGCCACTTTGAAAGAAGAACGCTTGCTGCAGGGTTCCAGAATCCTGGCGTAGATCAGGTCCGAAAGGATGGAATTCATATCGTACTGAAACTTATATTTATCCCGAAGTTTCCGGCATGTTTTATGCAGTTGAAGTCGGTAGTAAACGGATTGAAGAAACAGGTAGCCGCCGCGGTAAAAGACCTGTTGATCATAGTCCATCTGATGGTTGGAATGGAAAGTGATCTGAACTGATTTTGTCTGCTGTTCGTTTTTATATTTTATGGTTTCCAACCGTGCTTCTTCTTTTGCCCATTTCATGACATCATCACGGGTGGGACCGTGTTCGACCAAAAGATCCGCCAATGTTCCGAGCTTCCGGACAATGACCGAGGTGCTCACTCCTTTAGGGTTAATATAACTTTTCGTAATATAAAAAGATTCCGAATTTTTAGATTTAGAAGTAGTAACTCTCATTGCAGCAATCCTCCTGAGTACATTGTACCAAGTCGCTAACGCGACGGCTAGCCCACGATACAATAAAATTTCAATTTTTCTTAAAATAAAAGTAGCAGTTTTTCCATTTATGATGTATTGTTAAGTTACCACACAAAAACAACGACATAAACACAAAAACTG
>JAQYDI010000104.1 GCA_028724245.1 Lachnospiraceae bacterium | reverse complement strand
TCCCGTCTCGCGCTTAACAAAAAATAAGATGGTTACTTTGTAACCATCTTATTTTTTGTTGAGTCCGCGGTATTCGAACATGGCATTTCAGCTTATTGGAAACGGGAATCTGAAAAGCCATGTTCGAATGACCTCGGACTCGTTTTACGAGTCCTGGGTCAGACCCTCCCGTCTCGCGCGCGAAAGGCCGTGCCGCGGGCCGGGGGAGAGAAATGCGTAGAAGGTCAGGCTCTCCCGTCTCGCACGCGGAGGCCGTGCCGCGGGCCGGGGGAGAGAAATGCGTAGAAGGTCAGACCCTCCCGTCTCGCACGCGGAGGCCGTGCCGCGGGCCGGGGGAGAGAGATGCGTAGAAGGTCAGACCCTCCCATCCCGCGCGCAGGGAAAACGTGACGCGTGCATAATATGTGTCTTCCCCATTACAGTTTGGATCTTCATGTTTATCTGAGGGGGGAGAAAACCTTCGCGGCAGAATGACTGTGGTATCCTGTAAAGGGGGCCGTAGAAAACGCCGGTGCTTAGCGAGCAGGCTGCCGAAGGTAGTCTGCGAGTTTAGCATCCGCTGCGTTTGATCCCGAGCGAGAGCGAGCCCCCGTACAGGATACCACAGTCATTCTGCCTCACCATCTCACCCCCAGCCCGAAGTCCAAACTGCAAATTCTCCCCTTTTTTGGGATTGCGCCGGATGTGGATTGCATGGTACAATACTGTAATGTGTGTGGCAGATTTGGTTGACCGGATCTGTGTTACGATATAATGGAGGAGAAAGCAATGAAAAAAACAGGTTTTGATAATGGAAAATACCTGGATATGCAGTCGGAGCACATCAGGGAGAGAATCGCTCAGTTTGGCGGTAAGCTGTACATGGAGTTTGGCGGCAAGCTGTTTGATGATTATCATGCGTCCCGTGTTCTGCCTGGTTTTATGCCGGACAGTAAGCTCAGGATGCTGCTGAAGCTGAAGGAACAGGCGGAGATTGTGATTGCTGTCAGTGCAGGGGCGATCGACAGCAACAAGCGCCGGGGGGATATCGGCATTACGTATGATATGGAAGTGCTGCGTCTGATCGATCTGTTTCGGAGTGTGGGACTGTATGTGAGCAGTGTGGTGATTACCCAGTATAACGGCCAGAAATCTGCCGATGCTTTTATCCGCAGGCTGGAGGATCTGGGGATCCGGGCGTACCGGCATTATCTGATTGAAGGATATCCGTCCAATATTCCGCTGATCGTCAGCAAAGACGGTTATGGGAAAAATGATTATGTGGAAACAAGTCGTTCTCTGGTGGTGGTGACGGCGCCGGGGCCGGGCAGCGGTAAGATGGCGGTGTGCCTGTCGCAGCTGTATCATGAAAATCAGCGGGGAATCAAGGCCGGTTATGCCAAGTTTGAAACATTTCCCATCTGGAATATTCCGCTGAAGCATCCGGTGAATCTGGCTTACGAAGCAGCAACTGCCGATCTGAAGGATGTGAATATGATCGATCCGTTCCATCTGGAAGCATATGGGAAGATAGCGGTTAATTACAATCGTGATGTGGAGATTTTCCCGGTTCTGCAGGAGATTTTCAATAAAATATACGGTTCTTCTCCTTACAAGTCACCCACTGACATGGGAGTCAACATGGCAGGAAACTGTATTTTCGATGATGAGGCGGTAAAGGAAGCATCACGTCAGGAGATTCTGCGCCGCTACTATACGGCTCTGTGTGAACAGAAAAAAGGTGCGGAAAAGGCAGAAGAGATCAGTAAGCTGGAGCTTCTGATGAATCAGGAGGGGCTGACTCTGGATGACCGTCTGGTGGCAAAAGCTGCCAGAGATCGGGAAACGCTGGTAGGAGAGCCTGTAGCTGCCATCGAACTGCCTGACGGCAGAATCGTCTCCGGCCGGAATCAGGAACTGCTGGGGGCTGCATCAGCCGTGCTGCTTAATGCATTAAAGGAACTGGCCGGAATCCCTGACGAGATTCATCTGCTGGCTTCTTCCGTCATCAAGCCGGTGCAGGATCTGAAAGTACAGTATCTGGGCAATCAGAATCCGCGTCTTCATACGGATGAGGTTCTGGTGGCGCTGTCCGTCAGCGCGGCAGAAGATGAAAACGCCAGAAAAGCGCTGTCCTGTCTTCCTATGCTGAAAGACTGTGATGCCCATTGTTCCGTTATCCTTTCACCGGTGGATCAGGATATTTTCCGCAGGCTTCATATCAATATGACCTGCGAACCGAAATACCAGAACAACAGGCTGTTCCACATGTAGAACAGTTATATGATAATAAAAGCTGCCGCATGAATTTCATCGTTCATGGAGCAGCTTTTATTATTTGGCTGTAATTACACAGCGCGGGTTTCCGCGCATACTGCAGCACACAGCCGGTTACAGATCCTTCGCTTTGTAAATCGTTTCATACTGATCCTCACCTGCAATACGGACAATCTGTTCGATTTCCTGCAGATGGTCTTCAGGGACAGGATTTTTATCCGAGGCATATTTCACACAGGTTCCGCAGGAAGAACTGAGGCTTCGCGGAACGGGCATGACCTGCGCCGGGAGTCCCTGACGGGAGCAGTTTTTCTTAAAACGCGTGGCACCAAAATGAGAAAAAAATGTTGCAATATATTCGTCCATATTACTGTTCTGCAGTCCGGTGCATTATTTGGTAAGGGTCAGGAGATAATCGTCTCCCTGCTCGGTAACGGCTACCTGATAGCCCTGATGGGAAGCAAAACGGGTTACATTTTCTCTGGCAGTAACATTGTCCACCAGCACTTCATAACTGCTGTCCTTGGAAGCCAGAGCCTTTTTTGTCATGATAACCGGTTCGGGACATGATAATCCTCTTGCATCTACTGTTTTCATAATATGTATTCCTCCTGTTTAAGCTTCCTGCCGTCTGGAATTGACAGCGGCGATGACAGTTACAACTGCGATACCGATGATAACAGCAATCTTGCCGTTGGCTGTGGGGCCTTCACCGGAAGATGCCAGACCGAAATTGTGGCAGAATGCAGCGCCGACCATCAGGCCGATTACTGCCATAACGGAGTCGGTATTGCCTTCACCGGCCAGAATCAGCTGTCTTAAAGGGCAGCCGCCGAGCAGAACACAACCGAAGCCGGCAAGCAGCATGCCGAGTGCATTCCATAAAGCGTCGGTATGCGCGATGGGCTGTCCTGTCATGCCAAGTGTGAAATAAGCATTGCCGGTAACGGCGCCCAGGATGATATTGCCGATGCAGGCGCTGACCAGAATGGCGATAAAGCCGAACAGAAGCTTTGTTTCATGGAACAGGATCGCGTCACGGATACCGCCGACCATGCAGAGGCGGGTGCGCTGTGCCAGAATACCTACGATCACGCCGGCAGCCAGAGAGATGGCGATGGCGGCATGTTTGGCGCCGGGGCCTCCGTCGGCTTCCGTAAAATGAATAAATGCAGGTGCAGCCACCAGCAGTACGAGAAATACAATCTGTACAGTGGGGAATACAAATCCTTCCAGCTGCTGCATTTTGTAGCTTCTCTTTAACGTATATCCTCTGTTCAGGAAAAATACGCCGACTGCGATACCGGCAGCAAATCCGACAACGCCGAACAGGGCGTTCAGGTCACCGCCTGCCAGACGCAGGATCATGCGGAACGGGCAGCCAAGGAACATCAGGCAGCCGATCATAACAAAAAATCCCAGAATAAAACGTGTAACGGGAGCGGAACCGCCGCGGGGAGCAAATTCTCTGGTTACCAGTGAAATGATGCAGGAACCGAGAACGAGACCGATGATCTCGGGGCGGATGTACTGAACGGCTGCTGCGGAATGAAGTCCCAGCGCACCGGAAGTGTCACGCAGAAAGCAGGCAATACAGAAGCCCATGTTGGCCGGGTTTCCGAAGTAAACCAGTGCCACCGCGATCAGACCGATGATAACACCGGCCACAGTAATGAAAGTTTTTTCGTTTTTCATATGTTTCATACCCTTTCTGCAGCTGTTCGGAGCCGGGCTGTATTTTGCCAGACAATGTTTTCGGAACCGGCTTTGAACGGCTGCTCTTTTTTATAATTGCCGGAGTTTTTCAAAATTTCGCATGCCGGAGACGGGGAGAATTCCGGCATGCTGTTTCAAATAAGCTCTGCAGTTAAAAGAATGATAACATGTATAAGAAATATTTTCCAATTGATTTCCGGAGCGAAAACCGGCGATTTATAGAATAAAACAATAAAACAGCAACATAAATGGAACGTTGTTGGATTTGCATGATGGAGCCGGTTGTGATAAGATGATTTTCAGACAGATTGTCCGCAGAGTCCGGAGAAGCGGGAGCGGATGGAAATCAGTACAAAAGAGGTTTATATGCAGAAGAGGAGAATGGTATGAGAAAAATTTATCTTGATCAGGCCAGTACGACTTTCCCCAAGCCGTCTCAGGTGCCTGAGGCCATGTATCAATATATGACGGAGAACGGAATGAATATCAACCGGGGTGGTTATGGGGATGCCTATTCCGCGGAGGATATGGTGCTGGAAACCAGAGAACAGCTGTGCGAGCTGTTTCATTTTGAACAGTGTGAGAATGTGATTTTTACTCCCAATATTACCACCAGTCTGAATCTGATTCTGAAAGGCTTTCTGCAGTCGGGGGATCATGTGCTGGTATCTTCCATGGAGCATAATGCGGTGATGCGGCCGCTTCGCCAGCTGGAGAATAAAGGGGTAAGCTTTGACAGGATTCCCTGTACCGGAGAAGGGGAACTGATGATTTCTGAAATGGAGAAGCTGCTCAGGCCGCAGACCCGGGCGGTAGTCATGCTCCATGCGTCCAACGTCTGCGGAACGGTGATGCCTGCAAAACAGGTGGGGCAGTTCTGCAGGGATCATGGGCTGAAGTTCATACTGGATACGGCTCAGACGGCAGGAGTTCTTCCGGTGGATATGGAAAAGATGCATGTGGATGTACTGGCGTTTACCGGTCATAAGGGACTTCTGGGACCCCAGGGGACTGGCGGTTTTCTGTGCAGGGAGGACATGGTTTCTTTGATGGACCCGCTGATTTCCGGCGGCACCGGCAGCATCTCCCATACGGAGGAAATACCGGAATTCATGCCGGACCGGTTTGAACCCGGTACGCAGAATCTGCCCGGAATTGCGGGGCTTCATGCGGCGCTTGGTTATCTGAAAGAAACAGGGATCGGAACCATTTATGAAAAGGAAATGCAGCTGACAGGTACATTTCTGGAGGCGCTGCGGGAACTGGAAAACATGCACCTGAAAGATGGGACGGCTCCCCTTCGTATCGTGGGAAAACGGAATCTGCAGGATCGTACGGCGGTGGTGTCAATTCTTCCGCTTGGGCAGGATCCGGCCCGTGTGGCCTATGAGCTGGATGAAAAGTACGGCATCATGACCCGGGTGGGCCTTCACTGTGCGCCCTCTGCGCACAAAACCCTGGGAACCTATCCCACAGGAACCATCCGGTTCGCATTCGGACATACCAACACGATGGAAGATGTGGAAGCGGCCGCCAGGGCTTTGCAGGAACTGCTGGTTTAAACAGTTACAGGAATATATTATATTAAGGGTGAAGCAGGATGGAATTGTCCTGCTTTTCTGTTACGTAGCCGATGATCTCGGCACAGGGGATGCTGTCCTTCAGTTCACGGATCAGTTTTTCACCATCCTCTTCTTTCACTGCGATCAGCAGTCCGCCTGAAGTCTGGGGATCATAGAGGATGTCCTGCATGGCCAGCGGAATGGAAGCATCAGCTGTGACACCTGCTTCTGCGTAATGACGGTTTCGGTAGGCGCCGGCGGGAATCAGTCCCATTTCCGCCATTTCAAAGGCTTCTTTATGATAGGGAATGGCGGAAACATTGTAGTGGACGGTGGCATTGCTGCCCTGGGCCATCTCAAAGCTGTGTCCCATAAGACCGAAACCGGTGACATCCGTGCAGCTGTGTACCTCATAGCGGACCATCAGGTCGCGGGCGGTTTTGTTCAGGGTTGCCATCTGGGCATAAATCCGGTTCATGAGAGCGGGATTATCGAGCATCTCCGCTTTGGCAGCAGTTGTAAGGATGCCCACACCGAGAGGCTTGGTCAGGATCAGAACATCACCGGGATGTGCGCCGGAATTGGTCAGCACCTTCTTTGGATGAACAAAACCGGATACGGCAAGACCGTATAACGGCTGGGTATTCTCGATGGTATGTCCGCCCGTAATGATGGTATCGGCTTCGTAGGCTTTCTCGTAGCCGCCCCGGAGAATTTCCTGTGTAGCCTCTTTGTCCATATCTGCAGTTACACACATGACATTAAGAGCCAGCCGGGGCTGTCCGCCCATGGCGTACACATCACTTAAAGCATTGGTAGCGGCAATCTGGCCGAACATGAAAGGATCATCTACGATGGGCGGGAAAAAATCGATGGTCTGAACCAGAGCCGTATCCTCGGTGATCACGTAAACAGATGCATCGTCGCTTTTATCAAACCCCACGATGAGCCGTTCATCAAATCTTGTGGGAAAATCAGACAGCAGTTTTGCCAGAGTACCGGCGCCGACTTTGGCTCCGCAGCCGGCACACTGCGCCAGTTTTGTTAATTTCACTTCAGTTTCCATAATTGCTCCTTCCCGGCAGCGGCGCCGCCCGCCTGTATTCCATGCAGAAAAAGTACGGACAGGTGTCTGCCGGATTTTTAAAGATATATACATTAAGGATAACAGAATCCCGTATGGAAATCAAATTGAAAAACAGGGGAAATCAGGTGGATTTATAGATAAATGCGGATATGCTGAAGCTGCCGTTTTCACAGTGTTTAGTGAAAACGGCAGCTTTGAATAGAAGAGTTGTGATTGCGATATAAATTTTCTGATGGAGATATTATTATACGATACTCAGAATCCGGTTCATAATTTTCGGATCAATTCCGTTAAGAGCACAGATCCGGTATATCATGGCATTGGGATTCATTATATGAATATCATTTTCCATCAGAGATAAAGTTTTATCATCTGATAAATCTGCTTTGTTTATCAGAACGATATCGGCACATTCAATCTGACCAAGGAGAAGTTCTTCCATGGGTTTGCGGATGCGGAGCCATCTTGATGCATCGGCAAGTGTACAGATCCCTGCATTCATCTGAAGACCTTCAAGAAGATTTTCCTGAATCAGACCAGGGTAGGCCAGACCGGTTGTTTCGAGTATCATCCATTCCGGCTGATACTGCTTCTGAATCCGGTCCACGGCTGTCAGCAGGTCGCCGCCCAGAGTACAGCAGACGCATCCGTTGAACATGTTTTCCACCTGATACCCGCTGCTGCGAAGGAATTTGTCATCAATTCCTTTCTGTCCGATTTCGTTTTCAAGAATTACAACATTTCCCGTTCTTTTTTCAGGAGAAATATCTGTCAGATACTGAGCAAGCTGTCCCAGAAAGGAAGTTTTCCCCGAACCCAGAAAGCCGCCGAGAATCAGTATTTTCATGATGATCACACTTCCCTGCAGTGATTTGCTGCATGAGGCGCTCCTTTATTTGTAGAAGTTGTCTCCATAGCGGTAGACTTCATCAAACAGGATGGCATTTTTATGGTCAATGTCTTTGTCGCCGATTGCTCCAAGATAGCCGCCGCACCAGCAGTAGCCGCCGCCTTTTGCGTAGGTATCCATGGTGTCTCTTACGGACTGTCTGATCTCTTCTTCTGTAACATCGGGGGCAGCCAGTCTTCCTCTGGCATCCCATGCACCCATGATAACCAGTTTATTTCCGTATTTTTCCTTAAGCTGCACCAGATCATTGCAGGTCTGGGCAGGATCCCATGCGTTGACGCCGATAGACATCAGATCCTCCATAAATACATCTGCTTTACCGCAGTTATGCATGGTAATGGGGATTCCGGCGTCACGTCCGAATTTTGCCTGCCGATCATGGAACGGCAGAATCAATTCTCGATACATCTGTCTGGAAATAAAAGGAGCTCTC
Organism: Lachnospiraceae bacterium; assembly: GCA_028724245.1. Taxonomy (GTDB): domain Bacteria; phylum Bacillota; class Clostridia; order Lachnospirales; family Lachnospiraceae; genus TWA4. The sequence continues at coordinate 14,798 of JAQYDI010000104.1, read as the reverse complement.
CAGGTTGCGGTGTCATCCATCAGAGTAAGGACATCAGGCTGGATATAAGGCATGATCTGTCTTGTGACCTCTGTATAGAAATCGCACATATAGTCAAACAGGGCAAGAACTTCTTCCGGTTCTTCGCTCATGGCACATAAACCTTCTGTGAATCCCATAAAAGCCATAAGATTCTGGAAATATCCCACATGAAGGTTCAGTGCAATGGCAGTGTCTTCGCGGTTGACACCCATCTGATAAAAGCCTTCCAGCTGTTTTTTTGCCATGGCTTCCCAATCAATTCCTTCCAGAGAAGGAGCTTTGATCACATCTCTCCAGTGGCGGATATCGTCCAGGATAAATTCACCGGGTTTGGGAAGCAAAGCGCCTCCGGTTTCTTTTGTGGGAACGTAGGTTACTCCCCAGCAGTCTTTACCGCCTCCTTTGAAACGGAATTCGCTTAAAATGATCGGTTCGATCATACAGGATACGCAGGGACGTTCCTGTCCGGGCATGGGTCCAAAACTGTATACAGGTACCCATTCCGGCTGTTCTCCTCTGAGCGTACGCAGATAATTTTCTTTTTCGGTCATTTTCGGCATATGTTGTCACACTCCTTTCTTCTGATCGGGAATACGGAACAAATATTTACGGCAGATTATTGTCCCTGAGCGTATCTGGATGCATTTTCTGCTGCATAACGGACTGCATCTTCATCTGTGATCTTATATCCGACCTGCATGATAATTGCGCCGATCAGTACGAGAACAGCAGGAACAACGGCAAGGAGAAGCATAAAGTTATTTCTGAAAACAGCATCGATGGCCATACCGTATTCGTAACCGATGAAAGCGAGGCCGTAGTTTGCAATTGCACCGCCCAGAGCCATACCGATCTTCATGGGAACGGAGTACATGGAAATGGCGATCATACGATTGTCCTTGCCGGTTTTGTACAGATGATATTCACCACAGTCGATAAAATAGTTTGCGCCGAAGGAAGAGAACAGGTACACTGCTCCGCCGCCGATGGCGCCGCACACGGTATACAGGAGCCAGTTGCCGCCTACGAAATAAACGCATGCATAGGAAAGTGCGTAGACTGCCAGTGCAACAACCATGGCTTTCTTTTTACCGAGTCTGGAACCGATACCGGGCATGATCAGAGATGCTATAAAACCGGTAATCATGGTAATCGTCATACTTAAAGGCATTTTCATGAAATCACCTACAATGTAGGTAAAGTAATAGGTACCAAGACCTGAGATAACATACAGTCCGATATAATAAATGGTATAGGCCATGAACAGTACCAGCAGCTGTTTGTTGTGGATAACGGAATCCACCATATCTTTCAGCGTAACGGTTGAAGCCGGGATCCCTGCATCGCCGCGTTTGCCGGAGGGGTCACATTCTTTACACAGATTGGAAACGATCTGGCATCCTGCGATGTAGGGGAGAGCAAATACAACTGCCACGATCAGATAGGCGTTGGCGTTGCCGACAATGGGTGTCAGGTAAGTTACGCAGGGAACTGTGAGTGCAGAAGTGATGAGCATGGCAACACACATAAACTGTGCACCGCGCGCACTCAGACGGTTCCGGTCATCCAGATTGGCACCTGCCAGTGCAGGACCCAGTGCGTAATAAGCATTGGTGGTGAAGCTCATACCTGCATTCAGAAGGAAATATCCGATAAAGGACAGGCCTACTTTGAATGCAAGGGGCCATGATGATGTATCAAAGAATGAGCAGACTAACGAGAATACGATAATCCAGCGGAATACCAGAAGCCAGGAGCGGTATTTGCCCCAGGGCATGCGGATCTTTTCAATAATTCCGCCGCACGCAACTCCGATAAAGAAATCAATGATACGGGCTACAAGCAATGTGCTGGCAACAACGGCTGCGGGGATACCGATACTGTCGGTCATAAAGATCGTCAGATAGGTCATCTGCACCATTGCTGCAAGGGATGAGGTCAGAAGGTAAAACCCATATAGGTTAACCTGTTTGGAAGTTAATCTTTTTTCCTGCATAATAAATCCTCCTTTGTATTTTTCGATTCATGATATCATCATTATATCAATTTTGGGTTTGTGTACCATGTATGTCCGGCACAATAAAAAAACTGTTTTTATATCTAATTTTGTGCAGTAAAGTTCTTATTCCTGTTGTAACTGTGTGTGATTTTGATATATAATGTGCATAAACTGGAAAAAATCCGGCAAAACACATAAAAAAGCTGTAAAGCGGTCAGGTTCGGGAAGAATCAGGAAGGACCTGCCGGAAAGGAGTATACAGATGAAACTGAGTATGTGGATGATTGCCAACCGTCTGGCATCTTTTGATCCGGAACTGAATATTGAAGAGAATGCTCCGGCTGTACTGAAAAGTGCGCGGCTGGCCCATGCAACGAACTGTGTATATGTATATCCCGAAAAAAATGGAATTGTCTGTACGGGGGAAGGCGGATCTCTTCGCATTCCGAATATCAGTATTGCCCAGGGATTTGAAATCATACAGAGTGTATTTGATTATTTTGAAGACTGGTCCGAACTGGTTCTCCAGAGTATCAGGAAAAGAGATTATCAGCAGGTGGTGGATCTGGCCTGGCAGGTTTTTAATAATCCGGTGGTTCTGTTTGATGGGAATAATAAAGTACTGGGGATTTCACGTCAGTATCCGGAGGATTCTCTCGATGAAGAATGGGCCTATCTGAGTCGGTACGGATACTCTTCTTTAAATGCGCTTCAGCAGCTGAAATACAGTTATGATACCATGAAGTTTTTACACAGGGGATTTGAATTCTACCATGCACCCGGTCAGTCGGATGTCCGGTACGGAGGGATTACCTACTGTATGTACTGCAATGAGGCGGTCTGCGGAAGAATGAATCTGCTGGCAAAGGAACGATCTCTGAATTACGGCGATTATCAGCTGATGGAATATATATCGGGATTTCTGGAGCCGAGTATGGGACAGTTTTATTATGAAAGTAAGCTGAATAATGCCAATGTGCTGTATAATCTGCTGTTTGGTCTGCCGTTTGCTCAGGGTGATCTGGAATTTCAGATGGATATTCAGCATTGGAATGCCGGCGGTTGTTATCAGCTGGCGCTGATCCAGGTAAATGGTCATCAGGAACCGCAGGCAATGGATTATAACCTGAATCTGCTTCAGAGGCTGCTCATGCAGCAGGTTGCAGGAGCAGCCGTCCTGCGGAAAAATAATTGTATTCTGCTGCTGGCCAACAGAGAATTGGCGAAAGATACCATGTTTAACAGGCTGATTGCATCTCTTGCATCCAGCAATCCCATCGTAATCGGTTTCAGTCTTCCGTGTCAGGGGATTCAAAAAGCAGGATATCTGTACAAGCAGGCGGAATATGCCATAATAAGGGGAACGGCTGAGTCTCCGGATCAGATTGTTTTTGAATTTTTTGATTATGCCGTGGATTATATTATAGAGACTTCTTCACTGGAATGCTGCGCCAACGCATGTATTCCCCAGCTTGTGACTTTGTGGGAAATGAACCGGAGCAGCGGAGATGAACTGTTTCAGACACTGAAATATTATCTGGACTTTGACTGTTCGATTTCCAGAACATCAGCAGCCCTGTTTACCCACAGGAATACGGTCCTGTACCGTATCCGTAAAATCCGGGATTACTTCAATGATACGCTGGATGATATCTACATAAAGAATTACTGCAGGATTTCCATACAGACCCTGGAACTTTATAAAAAACGCGGAGCTGATAAAACGGAACGGATGTCTGCCTCCGGAACAAAGGCAGCAGCACGGCGCAGGTGATATTTCTCCTTGCAGGAACGGGCATTATTCACTATAATGTACTCTGAAAAAAAGGCGGAAAAGGCGGGTTAAGATTTATGTTAAAAAAAACTGACCATATAAGATGGGTAAAAAGAACAAAGCAGATCGTCTGCTTTTTGCTTGTGCTGCTTCTGACTGCGTTCTGCTGCGGCTGCGGCGATGTGGAGATCATAATCAGCAGCGGGTCGGATGGAGACACTGTGAACTCCGGAGAAAAAAGCAGCACAGAAGACAGTACGCTGGAGATGCATTTTCTTGATGTAGGGCAGGGGGACTGTACCCTGATTATCTGTGACGGACACTCCATGCTGATCGATGCAGGGAAAAACGATCAGGGAACAGAGATTCAATCCTATCTGGAAAGTAAGGGAATTGAGAAACTCGATTATGCAATCGGGACACATCCCGATTCCGATCATATCGGCGGACTTGATGTGGTACTGTACAAATTCGGGGCAGATCAGGTTTTTATGCCGGATTATGCAAAAGATACGAAAACATATGATGATGTGGTGCAGGTTATTAAAAATAAAAATCTAAAGCGGAGCCAGCCGGAGGTGGGCTCTGTCTGGCAGCTGGGAGGCGCCGAATTTACGATTGTGGCTCCCAATAGAGACTATGGCAGTCAGGCAAATGATTATTCCATTGCGATTCTGCTGACTCATGGAGATAAGAAATTTTTATTAACCGGCGATGCGGAGGAGGATTCCGAAGCGGATATGCTGGACAATGGTATTGCTCTGAAAGCGGATGTTTACAAGGCGGCCCATCATGGAAGTAAAACGGCCAGTACGGAAGAATTTCTGGAAGTGGTTAATCCTGAATATGCGGTAATCAGTGTGGGAGATGGCAACAGCTATGGTCATCCTCATGCAGAGGTGCTGAACCGCCTGCGTTCCATGGGGGTAAAGGTATTCAGGACCGATGAACAGGGTACTGTTGTGCTGAAAAGTGATGGAAAGAAGATCACATGGAATATGTCACCCAGCGATTCCTGGAAAGCGGGAGAACCAGGCAGTGCTTCTCAGGCAGCGGATCCCGATGATAAAACCGGATCGAAGACAGAAACAACTGCAAAAGAAACAAAATCCTCATCCGGGAAGACGACCTATTATATCAATACCAATACCGGCAAATTCCACAAACCCGACTGCCGTTATGCGCCGGATCAGAATGCCGATAACTGCGAAATCACGACACTGACCAGATCAGCGCTGAAGAAAAAAGGATATGATCCCTGCAGTTACTGCGTGGGAGATTGATGTGAGGGATTCACGGCAAAATTAAAAAAACGTAACTGTTCAGAGCCAACCTTGGTGCCTGGCTCTGAACAGTTACAAAAAAGTGCTTGACAAATCAATTATTCTGTATTATTTTAAAGTCAGATTGATAAACCGATGAGAAAGAGCAAGTAAGCTTATCACAGAAATCACAGAGAGCCGCAGGTGCTGAGATTGCGGTACGGATGGATAAGACTGAATGGACTTTCGAGGGCAGCAGCCGGAATCCGGATCCGTTATCAAGCCGGCATGCATGATGGTGCATGGAGTAAGTGGACATTACGTCAAAGTGAGTGGTACCGCGGTTTATTTAGATATTTACCGTCTCAGGCAGATAACCTGAGGCGGTTTTTTGTGTACAGAGAAACGCAGTTTCACAGTATGCAAAAACGTTCCGCGGGAATTGCACTGCGGCGGGTTATGACCAAATTATGAATTGGAGGAAAAAATTATGAAGAAAAAAATGGCAGCTTTTATGTTAAGTGCAATGATGGCAGTTTCTGCAATGACAGGATGTGCAGGCGGTTCTGACAGTTCGACAACGACTGCAGGCAGTGATACATCAGCTGCGGCTGAGTCTGCAGGTACAGACGGCAGCGCCGATGCAGCGAAAACCTATACCATCGGTATTTCCCAGTTTGCAGAACACGGTTCTCTGGACAACTGCCGTGAAGGCTTCCTGGCAGGTCTGGCGGATAACGGAATCGTGGAAGGTGAAAACCTGACGGTTGTTTATGAAAATGCTCAGGCAGATACCGGTGCTGCAGCAACCATCGCAGACAGCTTTGTTTCCCAGAAGGTGGATATGGTCTGTGCCATTGCAACACCTGCGGCAGCAGCAGCATATAATGCATGTATGAATACTGAGATTCCTGTTGTATACACCGCAATTTCCGATCCGGTTTCCGCAGGTCTTGCCAATGAAGACGGAACCTCTACAGGTAATGTGACCGGTACATCCGATGTGCTTCCTGTATCCGAACAGCTGAATATGATCCGTACCATGATGCCCGATGCAAAGAAAATCGGTATCCTGTACACCACAAGTGAAGCCAATTCCGTCAGCACTATTGCAACCTACAAGGAACTGGCAGGTGATTACGGTTTTGAAATCGTGGATTCCGGTATCAATACAGTAAGTGAGGTGGAAATCGCAGCAGCAGATCTGGTTACCAAGGTTGACTGTATCTGCAACCTGACAGACAATACCGTTGTTCAGGCGCTGCAGGTTGTTCTGGCGCAGGCAAATGATGCAAAGATTCCCGTATTCGGCAGTGAGATCGAGCAGGTGAAAAACGGCTGTGTTGCTTCCATGGGTATCGATTATGTAGCACTGGGCAAGGTAACCGGCGAGATGGCAGCAGGCATTCTGAAGGGTGAGACACAGGCTTCTGATCTGACATTTGAATCTGCAAAGGAAGCAGAACTGTATGTTAATACAGCAGCTGCAGATCAGATCGGCATGAAGCTGGATGAAGCATACATCAGCGATGCAGTAGAAGTATTTGATGAGATTACGGTAGAATAATTCATCAGGCAATAGGAGGCCGGTCAGGGATACAGAAAGCTGACCGGCCAATAATAGTTGATTGAGGTGGCATTGTGACTTTAGTATTAAGTGTTTTGGAACAGGGACTGATATATTCCATTATGGCAATGGGCGTATATATCACGTATAAAATTCTGGATTTTCCCGATATGACTGTGGACGGAAGCTTTCCGCTGGGCGCGGCAATCGCGGCAGTTATGATCAGCAAAGATATGAATCCGCTGATTACTCTTCCCATCTGTTTTGCGGCAGGCGTTCTGGTGGGAATCTGTACCGGAGTGATCCATGTAAAGCTGGGGGTTCGTGACCTGCTTGCCGGTATTATCATGTTTACCGGTTTGTACAGTGTGAATCTGAGAATCGCCGGAAGAGCAAATCTTCCTATTTATAATAAAGTGACGATTTTCGAGAACAGCCTGACGGATGCTCTGCCGGCAGTACTCGCTCCCTATCATAAGCTGATCATTATTCTGGTCATTACGATTCTTGTAAAATACATTCTCGACTGGTATCTGCGCACCCGTTCCGGATTTCTTCTCCGGGCCGTGGGTGACAATGAAACCATCGTGACCGCCATGGGCGTGGACCGGGGCAGTGTGAAGATCCTGGGTCTGGCGCTGGCCAACGGTATGGTATGCATGGCAGGATGCATTTTCGCCCAGCAGCAGAGATATTTTGATATTTCCATGGGTACAGGTACGGTGGTAATCGGTCTTGCCAGTGTCATTATCGGTACCAGCCTGTTTAAAAATGCAGCGTTTCTCAGGGCCACTTCATCGGTTATCATCGGTTCTCTGATCTACAAGGCCTGCGTAGCTGTGGCAATCCGCTATATGGATTCGCAGGATCTGAAGCTGGTCACAGCCGTATTATTCCTGATTATTCTGGTTGCAGGAAGGGAACGGAAAAGGAAGGTGAAATCAAATGCTTGAGCTGCAGCATATTAATAAATATTATAATCCGGGTACAGTCAATGAACTCTGCCTGTTTAAAGATTTCAATCTGACCGTTTCCGACGGCGAATTTGTATCCGTAGTGGGCAGCAACGGCTCCGGCAAGACCTCCATGCTGAATCTGATCTGCGGAAGCATTGATCTGGACAGCGGGAAGATTATTTTCAACGGGGACGATCTGACAAAGCAGAAAGATTTTATCCGCACACGGAAAATCGGCCGCGTTTATCAGGATCCGGCAAAGGGAACCTGCCCTTCCATGACGATTCTGGAAAACCTTTCCATTGCAGACAACAAGGGAAAGCCCTACAATCTGAAACGTGGTCTGAAAAAGCACAAAATCGATCACTATAAAGAAATGCTCCGCGGTCTGAATCTGGGTCTGGAGGATAAGCTTTATACGAAGGTGGGCGCCCTCTCAGGCGGCCAGCGCCAGACACTGGCCCTTCTCATGGCAACCATGACGCCCATCGAACTGCTGATCCTCGATGAACACACGGCAGCGCTCGACCCGAAAACCGCTGAGATCGTCATGGAACTGACTGATAAAGTGGTGAAGGAAAAACAGGTTACCACAATTATGGTCACCCACAACCTCCGCTATGCGGTGGAATATGGAAACCGCCTTCTGATGATGCATCAGGGCAATGTGGTCATGGATAAAAAAGGTGAGGAAAAAGCCAACATGGACACAGAAGAAATCCTGACCATGTTTAATGAAATCAGTATTGAGTGCGGGAATTAATCGTAATTTTCCCATAGATAGAGAAGCTGCGGCCTGTTGCCAGCCGGTATCGTAATTGATCCAACTGGCAAACAGCCCGCGGCTTTTTATATAAGCGGATAATTTCGTGGCACGAGATTCTTTTTTGATATATTTCTGTCGCCAAACAGCCGGTATTGTGTTAAAATGTATGGCAGAAGCTTTGCAGCAATCTGCAGCAGAATCTGAATAACAGGAGGTATATGGAATGGAAAACGTTACGATTTTAAATCATCCGCTGATTCAGCACAAAATTTCAAGACTTCGCGATAAAAACACGGGAACCAGTGAATTCAGGGCGCTGGTGGAGGAAATAGCCATGTTAATGGGATATGAGGCATTGAGCGATCTGCCGCTTCATGATATCGAAGTGGAAACTCCCATTGAGACATGTCAGACTCCCGTGATCGAGGGCAAAAACTTTGCAGTTGTGCCCATTCTGAGGGCCGGTCTTGGCATGGTGAACGGTATTCTTGCACTGGTTCCCACGGCGAAGGTCGGTCATATCGGTCTTTACCGTGATGAAACAACCCATGAACCGCATGAATATTACTGCAAACTGCCCAGCCCCATTGAAGAACGTCTCATCGTGGTAACCGACCCCATGCTGGCAACGGGCGGTTCTGCCGTGGCAGCTGTTGATTTCATCAAGCAGCACGGCGGAAAGAAGATCAAATTCATGTCCATCATTGCAGCACCGGAAGGCTTGAAGCGCCTTCACGAAACCCATCCCGATGTGCAGATTTATGTAGGTCATCTTGACAGGGAACTGAATCAGGATGCGTATATCTGCCCCGGCCTCGGCGATGCCGGCGACCGTATTTTCGGTACCAAATAAAAGACTTCGATATAAAACTTTAAAGTGAAAGGTTTTACTGCATAAGTAATATGGATTTTTTAACAAATCTGGATGGAAACATTCTGCTCTGGATTCAGGAATATCTGAGAAAGGATTTCCTGAATCCTTTGATTATTTTTATTACCAGTCTGGGGAACGCGGGGCTGATCTGGATTGGGGCATCGGTGGTTCTTCTGTGTATTCTCAGAACGAGAAAAGCAGGTGCTTTGAGTATCCTGTCCCTTCTGATTTCCTATCTGATCAACAATCTGATTCTGAAAAATGCAGTGGCAAGGCCCAGACCCTGGGTGGATGTGGAAGGACTGTCCATTCTGATCGGGAAACCACATGATTTTTCCTTCCCTTCCGGTCACTCTTCCAGTTCATTTGCAGCTGCAGTCGTCATGTATAAAATGCTGCCTGCCCGCTTCGGCATACCGGCAGTGATACTGGCAGCAGCAATAGCACTGTCGCGCCTGTATGTGGGTGTACATTATCCTACAGATGTGTTATTTGGAACTCTTTCCGGAATCGTTACTGCAGTTTGTGTCTGCAGGTTTGCACACAGGCGGATGGGGTGATGAGAGTTACTGTTCAGACTTCTGCCTCACAATCCCCTGCCTTTTCAGGCCGAAGTCCGAACTGTAATCATTTTTACGAATTGTTTTAACTTTTTTGAAAAAAAGTGTTGACAAAACTCTGTTCATCGTGTATAGTATGTATTGTTCGAGAGAACGAAGCAATATAGAGATGCGCGAGTGGCTCAGTGGTGGAGTATCGCCTTGCCAAGGCGAGGGTCGCGGGTTCGAATCCCGTCTCGCGCTTAAAAAAAGAGGATATGTTTTCACATATCCTCTTTTTTTAAGCGCGGAGCTCATCGAACAAAGCATTTCAGTCCATGAATAACGGGAGTACTGAAATGCTTTGTTCGAATGACCTCGGACTCGTTTTACGAGTCCTGGGTCAGACTCTCCCGTCTCGCACGCAGGGGCTGCGCCGCGAGTCAGAGAATATGGGATTTTCTTGTTTTGTTATAGTTTATAAAGATCGGGAATCTGAAAAGTTGTGTTTGTATGACCACGGTTTCGTTCTATCATATATATGAAATGGGGGATGGGGATGTATTCGAATAGTCGTGATGAGGAGGTCAGGCTGCTGAAGCGGCTCTGGTCTGCAGAGGATGTGATCTGTCCGAAGTGCGGCGGGGCGCTGCTGGTGCATTTGCATAAGAAGGCGAAGAGGAGTGATTGTGACTGGATGTGCCCTGCGTGCGGTGAGATCTACCGGACGATTCAGATGCTGAAGGAATTGCCGGAGGAATGATCTTTTTCCTCTCAGCCTTCCTCCTTGACACAAAGTTCCTGAAATGTTAAAGTAACCATGACAAAACAGTTGTTTTGTAGTCGAAGCGAAAACAGAAAGCAGGTACATACATGGCAAATTCCCGGGATGAAGTGGAGAAGCAGCTGATCAGGAGCTTTAAGGAACTGGTTATGACAACTCCCGTAGATAAGATTACGATTAAAGAGATTACAGATGGGGCGGGAGTGATCCGCACGACCTTTTATAATCATTTTCAGGATAAATATGAAGTCATTGAGCGGATTCTGTGGAAGGAGATCATTGACCCTGTCAGGCTGCTGCTGGACAATGACATGGTAGATGAGACCTTTGTGCTGATTTTTAAAAATGTGGAGAAGGAAAAACTTTTCTATCAGAAACTGACCCGCATGCAGGGCCAGAATTCCTTTGAGCAGATCGTAGTACAGTGTATCCGAAAGCTGCTGGAGGAATATATGGAGGCGCGGATAAGCCCTGAAGGAAAGAAACTTCTTAAAAGGAAGTACCGCTGGATGACGCTGGAGATGATCGCGGAGTATTATGCCCGGGCCATGACTTTTGTGGTGATGACCTGGCTGCAGAACGGCATTGATACGACACCGGAGGAAGTGGCTCAGGTGTATGAGGATATTCTCCGGCGGTCACTGGATGACATTTTGAAGGAACTGTGCTGAGATAACTGTTTTGGAAAACAGCTGACAAAAGTGGAAATAATTGAAAACAATTGAAAACAGCTGAGGGAAATGGCAGACATTTCCCTCAGTTTGTCGTTTACGGGACGACAGAAAAAAGAGACTGGGTATGTAAAAATCCGGTCTCTTTTCATATACTTTTCTACGATATAAAACGTATTGGCACTCGGGGGAATCGGCTGACAGAATGTATACTATTAAACAGTTACAACAATATAAACCACAGAGCCGATTGAAGGGATGCACAGGATACGTTTCACCAGTTTTTAAAGAAAAGGGATGAAAAGATGAAGAAGTTCAGTAAAGCCGTTGTAAAGTACCGGGTGGTTATTTTCATACTGAGCCTGGCACTGCTGATTCCGTCAGCCTGGGGGTATTTTAACACCAGAGTCAATTATGATATCCTTTCCTATCTTCCGGATGATATCGAAACCATGGAAGGGCAGGAAATCCTGCAGGATGAATTCGGAACCGGTGCATTTTCCATGCTGGTTGTGGAAGGGATGGAGAATAAGGATGTATCGGCTCTGAAATCGAAGATTTCGGAGGTGGAACACGTTAAAACAGTCATCTGGTATGACAGCATTGCCGATCTTTCGGTTCCCATGGAGATTCTTCCGGAAGATCTCCAGAAGGTTTTCATAAACGGCGATGATACGCTGATGGTGGTCATGTACGATTCTTCCATGTCGTCGGATGAAACCATGGAAGCCATTGAAAATATTCGTACACTGTCCAGTGAACAGTGTTTTGTCAGCGGGATGTCGGCTATTGTAACCGATACGAAAAACATAGCAAATAAAGAAACGCCCATGTATGTGCTGATTGCAGCGGTTCTTTCCGCAATTGTACTGTCGCTTACCATGGACTGCTATATTATCCCGCTGTTTTTCCTGCTGAGTATCGGAATGGCTATTGTCTACAACCTGGGAAGTAATATTTTTATGGGAGAAGTTTCTTATATAACAAAGGCTCTGGCTGCGGTGCTTCAGCTGGGAGTTACCATGGACTATTCCATATTCCTGTGGCACAGCTTTGAGGAGGAACAGGAGACCAGCAGCAGTGATGAAGAGGCCATGGCAAAAGCCATACAGCTGACATTTTCATCGGTGATCGGCAGCAGCATCACAACGGTTGCCGGATTTATTGCCCTCTGCTTCATGAGCTTTACGCTGGGTCTGGACCTTGGTATCGTCATGGCAAAAGGTGTTGTGATCGGTGTCATCTGCTGCGTAACGGTTCTGCCTTCCATGATTCTGATCTTCAGGAAGGCTATTGAAAAAACGAAGCACCGCTCATTGATTCCTGAACTGAATATTTCCGGTTTTGTAACGAAGCATTATAAAGCCATTGTGGTTATATTCTTTCTCTTGTGGATTCCGGCTATTTACGGATATACCCATACGGATGTTTACTACAATCTGGATTCCAGTCTGCCGGAATATCTGCCAAGCATCCAGTCAAATCAGAAACTGGATGAAAAATTCCATATGGGCGCCGCTCATATTGTGCTGGCGGACAGCAGTATGTCGGCACATGACGGTGCAATGATGAGTAAGGAAATGAAAAATGTGGACGGCGTCAAATCGGTGCTGGGCATCGATTCTCTGCTGGGACCGGCATTCTCAAGGGAAATGATTCCCGATGATCTGTTGTCGGACATCAAAACGGACCGCTATCAGATGATTATGATCATATCTGAATATGCAGTGGCATCGGATGAGGTCAATGATCAGTGTACAGAACTGGAAAAGATCGTGAAAAAATATGATCCAACCGGTATGCTGATCGGGGAAGCGCCCTGTACAAAGGACCTGATCACCATCACGGATACTGATTTCGCCCGGGTTACCTCCATATCCATCGGCGTGATCTTTGCGATTATTCTGTTTGTATTCGGCTCGGTATCCCTGCCTTTTATTCTGGTATTTGTAATTGAATTTGCCGTGTTCCTGAATATGGGCATTCCGGGATTTACGAAAACTGTACTTCCCTTCGTTGCATCCATCGTAATCGGTACGATTCAGCTGGGATCCACCGTCGATTATGCGATCCTGATGACGACCCGCTACAAAATGGGACGAAGCAGCGGGATGGATAAGCAGCAGGCTATTCTGAATGCGCACAGTGTATCGATCCGATCCATTATTGTCAGTGCGCTCAGTTTCTTTGCCGCTACATTCGGCGTAGGTTTTTATTCGGATATTGATATGATCAGTTCTTTATGTTCGCTGATGGCCCGGGGCGCCATAATCAGTATGTTCACAGTCATTCTGGTACTGCCCGCCATGCTGATGGTATTTGATAAACTGATCTGTGCAACAACCAGAGGAATGAGGAGGAAATAGGTATGGAATTCAAAAAATTTGTAAAAAGATGCAAAAAATCAACTTTTCATAAAATTATGGCAATGACAATGGCAATGATGCTGACCGCAGCGAGTGTAACCGGGTGCGCAGGTGCAGGAAATCAGTCGGTACAGGCAGCTCAGACAACGGAAGCGGATGCTGAAACAGCGGAGCAGACCACGGAAGAAATGCTGACATCTGCTCTGGAAAGTCAGGTGGTAAAACGGACCGACACCGGTGACGATACGGGTAAGGATGAGACTGTCTATGTGATCAGCGACCCGGCCGGTACGGCCCAGCAGGTGATTGTCAGTGAGTGGCTGAAGAATACAGAGGGCGCCGATACCATCGATGATATTACAAATCTGACAGACATTGAAAATGTCAAAGGCAACGAAACATGGACGGAAGGCACAGATGGCAGAATTACCTGGCAGGCAGACGGCAATGACATTTATTATCAGGGAACATCCGACAAAGAACTTCCCGTCCGGGTCAAACTGACTTATTATCTGGACGGAAAGAAAATCGCGCCGGAAGATCTGGCGGGCAAAAGTGGAAAAGTCACTATCCGGTTTGATTATACCAAGACGGCCCGGAAAACAGTAACTGTTAATGGTAAAAAGGAAGAAATCACTGTTCCTTTTGCAGTGGTCAGCGGTGCGATCCTTTCATCAGACCATTTTAAAAATGTGGAAGTAACCAATGGAAAAGTGATTTCCGATGGAGAAAATGATATTGTAGTCGGTATTGCGCTTCCGGGGCTGTCCGACAGCCTGAAGCTGGATGAATTGGGGGACAAAAAAGACGAAGAAAAATCCGGTAAAGATGATGAACTGAATATTCCCGAATATGTGGAAATTACTGCGGACGCCGTTGATTTTAAACTGGATATGACGGTTACCATGGCATTGAATGATGCGCTGTCAGATCTGAATCTGACGGATTCTCTGGATCTGAGTGAAGCTTCTGATTCTGTGGATGATCTGACGGATGCATCTTCTCAGCTGGTTGACGGTTCAGGTCAGTTAAAGGATGGTGTGGAGACTCTGAATTCCAGTACAGGGGAATTTAAAGATGGCATAGGAAGTCTGGCAAATGGCATTTCCGCATACACGGATGGTGCTGGCCGGCTGGCAGACGGTATTTCTTCACTGAAGAAAGGAACAACTCAGCTGAGAGGCGGGGCCGGTTCCTTATCAGAAGGGATGGCTGCACT
>JAQYDI010000103.1 GCA_028724245.1 Lachnospiraceae bacterium | reverse complement strand
AGAAAGTTTTTACAACTTCTCCTACCGTGCTTTGTAGTGTAGCTTCTTACTAACTATTGTAAGCCAAAGAGCGGAGAAGTGAAACACTTTCATCACTATTTGTGCCGCCAACTGGAAGGCGGCGGAATGGAGATTTTTATGGAGGATTTACTGAATTTACTGTCTTCTCTGGACTGGAGCCCCCTTTTTATTTCTCTGAAAACCGGTGTGGTTGCCACTGTTTTTTCTTTTTTTCTTGGGATATTCACAGCCGCCAAACTGCTTCATACCCGTCCCCGTGTCCGTGCGGTAATCGACGGCTTTCTGACGCTGCCCATGATTCTGCCTCCCACGGTAGCCGGTTTTTTTCTTCTCCTGATTTTCAGTCTCAGAAGACCATTCGGCAGTTTTTTATATGATACTTTTGACATCAAGGTAGTGCAGAGCTGGCTGGGATGTATTCTGGCAGCTACTGTCATCTCTTTCCCGCTGATGTACCGCAATGCCCGCGCTGCATTTGAACAGGTGGATATCAATTTGATTTATGCAGGACGCACTCTGGGCATGTCCGAAACCCGTATTTTCTGGCGTGTCGTTCTTCCTGCTGCCGGTCCCGGTGTGGCCAGCGGTACGATTCTGGCATTTGCCCGGGCTCTGGGCGAATATGGTGCCACATCCATGCTGGCAGGCAATATTCCCGGCAAGACAGCAACTATTTCCCAGAGAATTGCCATGGTTATTCAGGATGGGGACTATGCCACCGCAGGCATATGGGTAACCATCATCATCATCATTTCATTTGTCATCATTGTTCTGATGAACCTGCTGGCAGGACGCAGCCAGCATAATATCCGCACCTGGTAAAACCGGCAGAAAGGAATTATTATGTCATTAGAAGTACATATCACAAAAAAGCTGAATAATTTTACTCTGAAAGCTGATTTAAGCAGCGATGGAAGCTGTACCGGTATTCTTGGAGAATCCGGCTGCGGTAAAAGTATGTTTCTGAAATGCATTGCCGGCATCGAAACGCCCGACACCGGTTCCATTGTTCTGGACGGACAGATTCTGTTTGACTCGACAAAAAAGATCAATCTCCCGCCCCAGAAAAGAAATGTAGGATATCTTTTTCAGAACTATGCCCTTTTCCCTTCCATGACTGTTGCCGAAAATATTGCTTCGGGAATTCAGGCCGGCAAACGCTTTTTCTCCCGCCGTGAAAAAGAACATATTCAGGCCATAGTAAAAGAACAGATTGAACGCTGCCGGCTTCAGGGACTGGAAAACCAGTATCCTTCCAGTCTTTCCGGCGGCCAGCAGCAGCGCACTGCCCTTGCGCGCATGCTGGCAGTAAATCCTTCCATGATCATGCTGGATGAGCCTTTTTCCGCTCTGGACAGCCATCTGAAGGATGCCATGCAGAAAGAAATGCACGAAATCATACGCAATTATCCCGGCAATGTACTGATCGTATCCCACAGCCGCGACGAGCTTTACCGTCTATGCAGTTCTCTATATGTCATGAGTCAGGGAAGTTTTATTAAAAACGGCGCGATCAAGGACGTATTCAGCACCCCGGGAAGCATAAAAGCAGCCGTTCTGACCGGCTGCAAAAACATCACTCCCATACGGAAAATCAACGACCACCTGCTGGAAGCACCTGAATGGGGACTGAAACTGTCACCTGCTGCACCTGTTACTGAAGAAATTACCCATATGGGAATCCGTGCCCACTTTTTCCATCCGGTCATTCCCTCTGATCCGAAGACAGAAAATCAGTTTCAGGCACAGATCGTTCAGCTGGAAGAACAGCCTTTTGAATACGATTATTATCTGAAAACAGCCGAAGGGACCCAAACTTTTGTGTGGAAAACACATAAAGGCAGCGGACCGGAAAGAAAGCCCGGAGACTGGATTACTTTCCATGTTTCCCCGGAAGATGTTATGCTGCTTACCGAATAGATTTCATTTTAAAAGGGATATGATCAATGATATCTTCATTGTTCACATCCCTTTTCTTCTGAACGATCATCCGCCGATCTGCGACATGTTCAGGTTGTTTTCATCGCTGATCTCCTCTTCCAGAAAACGGTGCCCGACGGGCTTTCCGTTAATGGTCTGTATGATCAGCTCCCGCAGTTCCTCATCAGATGCCCCCGTGCGCATGGGGACCTTCAGATCACTGCCGGTGTTGTACTGCAGACAGGTTTTCAGAAATCCCTGTGATGTCAGCCGGACCCGGTTGCATTCACTGCAGAATTTGTGGCTGATGGCACTGATAAAACCGATCTTCCCCTGAAATCCTTCAAAATCGTAATAATGACACGGCCCGTTCCCAAGCTTTCCCGTATAAATTTCTGCCTTTCCAAATCTTTCTTCCAGTTGCCCGAGGATTTCATCTTC
Source organism: Lachnospiraceae bacterium (assembly GCA_028724245.1). Lineage (GTDB taxonomy): Bacteria > Bacillota > Clostridia > Lachnospirales > Lachnospiraceae > TWA4. The sequence goes on along the minus strand of JAQYDI010000103.1, from coordinate 6,652 downwards.
ACCGGTAAAACGGTAATTTTTCCCGTATCCGATGGGCATCATCTCAATAAAACGCACATGAATTCTATGATCTTTTGCCAGAGATGCCACCTCAGACAAATCCTGCTCGGGAAGTCCCATGGGCACACAGTTGATCTTCAGGGAAATATCCGGATAAGCCAGCACCGCTTCAATTCCTTTTCTGACTGCTTCCAGCTGATCTCTCCTTGTAATCTGTGCATACAGTTCCCGGTTCAATGTATCCAGGCTGATATTGATGCTGTCTATCCCCGCATCATGGAGTTCCTCCATCATGGATCCAAGAAGAACCCCATTGGTAGTGAGCGTTACCTTTTCAATCCCCGGAATCTTTTTCAGACGCGCTGCCAGCTTCGGAAGATCCTTTCTTACAAGTGGTTCTCCTCCCGTCAGCTTGATTTTTTTTAAACCGTCTTTTGCCATGATCTTGCAGATTCTTACAATTTCACCGTAAGTCAGAATCTCTTCATGAGATATCATCTCCAGCCCTTCCTCCGGCATGCAGTATACGCAGCGCAGATTGCAGCGGTCGATTACGGAAATCCGCAGATAATCGATCACTCTTCCGTACGAATCTATCATTTTATTTACCTTTCCCCTCTTGTAATACCATCCTGCAGCTGTTCAGAGCCGGGCAGATCACCTATCATCTGCCGCTGCCCTCTTACAGAAGATATGCATTCACCATCGTTCCCGGCTCCATGGCAGGGCTTCCCTGCGGAATTTCCGCAATTACATTGCATCCGTGCAGCGGATGCAGAATACCATTGCCCTGCGAAGGCGTTACGCTGATATATGCCTCTCCATTCTGTACAACCAGCCTTCCCGGAAGGAAACGCCGTACAAAATTCTTTTTGCTGAATCCTTCCAACATCCGGAGCCGGCAGCGCTCCAGTTCATACTCTTTTCTTCCACCCACTTTACGCAGTGCCGGAATTCCAATCATAAAACATGCCATGGCTGCCGCAGAAGGATTGCCGGACAGACTGATCACCGGTTTCCCCTGATGGAAGGATGCCAGAAATGCACCGCCCGGCTTCATCTGCATTTTCCAGAATAATACATCCGCATGCAGAAGTTCCATGCTTCTCTGGAGCATATCATAATCCCCTACCGATACGCCTCCTGTGGTAAATACCAGATCCGATTCCTGACAGGCATGGTCCACTGCCTGTGCAATCAGTTCTGCATCATCCGGTACGATGGGAACCATCTTCACCAGAGCGCCGTTTGCTTCCAGAAATGCTTTCAGTGTATAAATGCTGGAATTGCGGATCTTGCCCAGCGGAATGGGGGCATCGATGGGTACCAGTTCACTTCCGGTACTGATCAGTGTAACCTGCGGTTTCTTATAAACCGGTATCCGGTCAAATCCAAGTCCCGCCAGAATTCCCAGATAAGCAGGGGAAATGACCGTTCCATCCGATAATACGGGAGCTCCCTTACTGATATCCTCTCCCACAGGCACCACATTGCAGTTTTTTCTGTAAGGATGCGTCAGGCGCAGCGTTTTCTCATCCGCTTCTACCACTTCATATTTTTCAATAGCATCTGCTCCCTCCGGTACAGGAGCTCCGGTCAGAATTTTTACCGCCTGCATACGTCCTACTGTATGTTCCGGCGCTTTTCCTGCCGGAATCTCTTCAATTATTTCGAAAACAGCCGGATTCTCCTCCGATGCATCCAGCGTGTCTTCCGCCCGAAACGCATATCCATCCAGCGGTGACCTTCTGAAAGGAGGAATATTCTCCGGCGAAATCAGATTGTCCGCAAGAACTCTGCCGCAGGCATCCGCAGCAGATACCATCTCCTTCCCCGTACATCCCAGACGATCAACAACCAGTTTCAATCCTTCCTCAATACTTACCCCTTTTAACATGTCTTCCCTTTCCTTTGTCTGTTGGTTACTATTGAAAATGCAAACATATTATTACTCCTCATCCATATGCCTGCTTTATTCTATACGTACAAAAAACAGACCAAATTTCGTCTTATCTATGCATCCTCTCCATATATTATCATAAATAACCAATTTTTACAACAAGTTTGAACAATATAATGTATATTATTCATAATTGATTTTCTATACAAATCGATAATATATTATTCTGCATCTACACATTAAAACAAATCAAATCGTTTTTTCTGTCTCTGAAAAATTATAATAATTTTTCAGGAAATCAATCAGCTGTTTTACATGAGGTTTCTGAACCCTGTGTCTGTTGTATACAATATACAGATTACGCCTGTAGCCTTCATCAGTAAGAGGAAACTCCAGTATTTTTCCCATGGATGTGAAATCCCGTACACACAGTGTGGAAAGAATGGATATCCCAAGACCTCTGGCAATGGAATATTTTATGGATTCCAGATCATTCATGCGGGCGATCACCCGCAGATTGGTAATATTGATTTTGTTCGCACTGAGAAAATTATTGATTTCTTTCTGGGTTCCGGAACCATTTTCACGCATAATGAACGGTTCTTTCATTAATGTGCTCAGATCTGCATTCTGCTCTTTCAGCTTCAGATAATGTTCCTTTACCGGTGCAGCAATAACCAGTTCATCGCGGAAAAAAGGAATGAAAACACAGCTTTCATCATCGGTTTTCATACCTGTCAGACCAAAATCCAGGCTTCCTTCCATTACTTTGTTTATGACCTTTTTACTGTCCGCCTGCCAGATATTGAATACAGTATCTGAATCGATACAGCTGAAGGCCTCCAGCACATCCGGCAGTATATAAGATGACGGAATCGTGGATGCTCCAACAGAGATCTGTTTTTGTTCGCTGCCTGTAAATTCCTTAATCAGATGATTCCTGATATTCAGAATATTGGCAGCACCTTCGTAAAATTGCTGTCCCCTGGCAGTCAGCACCATCTTTTTGGTCGTGCGGATAATCAATTTGGAATTCAGCTCCTTTTCCAGACTGTTGACATGGGCACTGATCGTGGGCTGCGTCAGTTCCAGATGCTTCGCCGCTTCCGAAAAACTGTTGTAATCAATTACAGCCACATACGCCTCAAGTTGTTTAAATTCCATATAATTATTCTCCTCTTCATGTATATACTTTCAAATCTGCCGGTATTTCGGAAGTCAATGCAGTGTGATCCCTGCGGAGCGTTTTTTGTATAACAGGAACCGCAGTTTCCTGTTATACAAAAAAAATCCATACCGGTAAGTATGGATTGCATCACTAAAAAAACCCATTTTAACATGCAGCTAAAATCAGTTCCGTAATTTTGCATACACCAAAAGAAACCAAAGAAATGATTTCTTCAGCGAACCTGTTCATCCATCTTCCTTTTCAATAAGAACTCTACTGCATACAGTTCTTTGCCGTTCATAATCCGGCAGGAAGGCCTTGCCGTTTCCAGTCAAAACCCCGTGAATCTCTTCTTTCGGAAGGATTCAGGCTATGCATTCATGAACAATCCATCCCGCTGCGCATCAGACCGCAGCCGCAGAAAAACCTGTTTTTAGAACACAAAGCTCGGAAAATTTCTTGTCTTCATATATTGTAGTAACTGTATAAGGTACGGCTGACGCCGTACCTTTTTTCGCCCCAACCGGACAATCCATACAGAATCCTGTACATGATCCGGCCGGAGCATCATATATCGTTACACTCTATTACATATTACAGACTTAATACTGGCAAAGTTCACATTCGTAATCCGCCTTCTCAACTCTGACAGCTGTTACTTTGTATTCAGGTGTCTTGGAGAAGTCATCCAGATGATCGCCTATCAGCCAGTTGGAGTTACCATCCAGGAAGTGGAAAGGCATCCAGCACTGGCCGGGCTTACACTTGTCAGATACATCTGCGTAAGAAGCAATCTTGCCCTTCGGTGAAGATACATATACTCTATCACCGTCGGCAATACCCAGTCTTGCAGCATCTTCTGTATTCAGCTCGATGAAAGAACGAGGTGCGATCTCGTTAATTTCGGGCTGCTTGCCGGTCATGGCAACAGCGTTGTAGTGATACAGAATACGTCCCGTCATCATGATCAGCGGGTATTCTTCGCTTGCCTGCTGTGTTGACGGCTGATATTTTGCAGGATAGAAGTAACCAAGACCTCTTGAGAACTTGCCCACATGCATGATGGGAGTACCGGGATGTTCCTTGGAAGTACAAGGCCACTGGAGACCGCGTCCGCCTACTTCCGCGCTGTCCAGTCTTTCGTGGCTGATACCTGCGAAGGAAGGTGTTACGGAAGCAATTTCATCCATAATCTCAGCAGGTGTCAGAATCGGCTGATTGTAACCCATGCGCTGCATGATCAGGCTGAAGATTTCCGTATCGGGCTTGGTACCGGGGATGGTGATTGCCTTACGTACACGCTGCACACGACGCTCTGTATTGGAGAAAGTACCTTCTTTCTCAAGGTAGGAACGTCCGGGCAGGATAACGTCTGCATATTTAGCGGTTTCTGTCATAAATAATTCGTCTACTACCAGGAAATCAAGGCTTGTCAGCGCCTTAATTACATGATTGGTATCAGGGTCGGTAACGATCGGGTCTTCACCGAAGATGAACAGACCTTTGATCTTTCCATCGATCATGTCATGGAAGCATTCGGTAGCCATACGGCCGGGCTTATGGTTCAGCTCGGTTCCCCATGCCTTTTCGAATTTTGCCATAACATCAGGGTTGGCAACCTTCTGATAACCGGTGAAGTCAACAGGAGATGCACCCATATCGCAGGCACCCTGTACGTTGTTCTGACCACGGATCGGGTTAACGCCGCAGCCTGCTTTACCAATCTTACCAACCATCATAGCCATATTGGACATGGACATAACGCCCTCTGTACCTGTATGATGCTCGGTAACACCCAGGCAGTACATAATAGGAGCTCTATCAGCTTCTGCGTAAATGTGAGCTGCTTTAACCAGATCATCAGGATCGATTTCGCAGATCTCAGCAACCTTTTCAGGTGTATAATCTTTTACAATAGCAGCAAGTTCTTCAAAACCTTCTGTTCTGGTCTTAACGAATTCTTCATCCACCAGGCCGTCACGAATAAAGATATGCATCATACCATTCGCAAACGCAACGTTTGTACCAGGTTTCACACGAAGATGAACTTCTGCTTTCTTAGCAAGGTCGGTGATTCGAGGGTCAACCACTACGAGTCTGGCGCCCCTTGCTACAGCCTGACGTACCTGCATACCAATAACTGGATGAGCTACTTCAGGATTTGAGCCAACCAACATAATCGCATCTGAATCATGAGTGATATCAAAGATGGTATTGGTCATAGCTCCGGAACCTAACGTCTTTGCCAAACCGGCAACAGTAGGAGCGTGTCAAACACGGGCACAGTTATCGGTATTGTTTGACTTGAATGCCGTTCTTACCATCTTCTGAAGCATGTAGATATCTTCATTGGTTGAACGTGAGCAAGCAAAACCGGCCAGTGCCTCACCTCCAAATTGATCTCTGATTTCTGTAAATTTGCTGGCAACCAGATCTAAAGCTTCATCCCATGTAGCTTCTTCAAATTCGCCAGTTTCATGATTCTTGATTAAGGGAGTCTTTAATCTGTCATCACACTGAGCAAAGTCAAATGATGCAGAACGACCTTTTACGCAGAGCAGGCCTCTGTTGGAAGGACCATCTGCTGCTTCCACGTCAACAACCTTGTTGTCCTTTACGTATACGTAATACTGACATCCTGTTGCACAGTGAGGGCAGGTGGTAAGAACCTTTTCCACTTCCCAGGGTCTGTAAAGGCTGCGTTTCTTCATGGACAGAGCACCTGTCGGGCAGGCCTGTACACAGTTACCGCAGGATTCACAATTGGTATCGATCCAGTCTACATCAAAAGTTGTGCTGATCTTGGATGCAAAACCTCTTCTTGTTGTATCGATGGCACCGCGTCCAACCAGCTTGTGGCAGGTATTTACGCAGCGGTGACACAGAATACACAGGTTCGGATCGTAATTGAAGAACTTGTTGGTAGTATCAATCGGTTTATCAACTCTTTCGCCTTCGGTAGAATATTCTTTCACGCCGTAATCCCAGCAGTACTTCTGCAATTTGCAGTCACCGTTTGCAGGACAGGCGAAGCAGTTTGTTTTATGGTTGGACATTAACAGTTCCAGAATACCTTTTCTGGATTCAATGACCCGTTTGCTCTTCGTGAAAACAACGTTGCCGTCAGCAGCAGGGAACGAACATGCTGTAACAAGTTTAGGCATGCCCTGAATCTCTACCATACACATACGGCAGGATGCTTCCGGGAATAAATCCTTGATATAACATAAAGTAGGAATTTCAACTCCGGCTTTTTCGGCAGCCTGTAAAATGGTAGCGCCGGGTTCAACCTGGACTTTAATTCCATCTATGGTTACGTTAATCATGAATTATCCTCCTTTCCTAAATTATTCTATATAAATTATCTGATTGTTGTTGTCAGGAATCACCGGATCACGCCGGTAATTCATCAAAAACTCAAATCAATGAAAAAGTTCGGATAAGAATCAGGCTTTGTAAACAGCTTCCTTCTTACACTTGGACATACATACGCCGCACTTCACGCACTTGGTCGGATCGATGCTGAACGGTTTCTTCTTCTCTCCGCTGATCGCGTCTGCAGGACAGTTCTTTGCACACAGGCC
>JAQYDI010000102.1 GCA_028724245.1 Lachnospiraceae bacterium | reverse complement strand
TATTATTAAAGACTACAACGGAGGTGTAAAACACTTATGGCTCGTATTTCTGGTGTTGACTTACCTAGAGAAAAACGCGTTGAGATCGCTCTTACTTACATCTACGGTATCGGTCTGGCTACTTCCAAGCGTCTGCTTGCTGAAGCGAATGTAAATCCCGATACCCGCGTAAAAGACCTGACTGATGATGAAGTTAAGGCTATCGCAGAAGCGATCGACAATGATCACGTACTGGTAGAAGGTGACTTACGTAGAGAAGTTGCCATGAACATCAAGAGACTTCAGGAAATCGGTTGTTACAGAGGCATCCGTCACAGAAGAGGTCTTCCCGTACGTGGACAGAAGACAAAGACCAATGCAAGAACACGCAAAGGTCCCAAGAAGACAGTTGCAAACAAGAAGAAATAATTAAGGTAAGAAATTTATTCTTTCCAAACTTAAGCAGTAACGAACAAACGGTATTCAAGATTTTGTTTCGTGGCAGAAGGCCACAGATTAATACTTGAGAAAGGAACCCGACAGGGAAAGGTTAGTTTAAATGGCTACTAAAAAAGTGTCAGCAAGAAAAGTGACAAAAAAGCGTGTCAAGAAAAACGTTGAACGCGGACAGGCGCACATTCAGTCATCATTTAATAATACAATCGTAACCCTGACTGATAATCAGGGAAATGCTCTTTCATGGGCTAGTGCAGGCGGTCTGGGATTTAGAGGTTCAAGGAAATCTACTCCCTATGCAGCTCAGATGGCTGCAGAAACTGCAACAAAGGCAGCTTTAATCCATGGTTTAAAATCTGTAGATGTTATGGTAAAAGGACCCGGTTCAGGCAGAGAAGCAGCAATCAGAGCACTTCAGGCCTGCGGTCTGGAAGTAACAAGTATCAAGGATGTTACACCCGTTCCTCACAACGGTTGTCGCCCGCCCAAACGCAGAAGAGTCTAATAGGAGGAAAGTAAAGTGGCAGTTAATAGAGTTCCGGTTCTTAAAAGATGTAGATCTCTGGCTCTCGACCCCAGCTATTTAGGTGTTGAAAAGAAGTCTAACAGAAATTTAACAAGAGCTAACAAGAAAATCAGCGAGTATGGTCTCCAGATGAGAGAGAAACAGAAAGCGAAATTCATCTATGGTGTTTTAGAGAAACCTTTTAGAAATTATTATGCAAAAGCTAAACGTATGAATGGTATGGTTGGTGATAACCTGATGATCCTTCTGGAAAGAAGAATCGACAACGTTATTTTCCGTGCCGGTTTAGCTCGTACAAGAAAAGAAGCAAGACAGATCGTAGATCACAAACAGCTTCTGGTTAACGGCAAGAAGGTTAACATTCCTTCCTACCAGATCAAAGCAGGTGATGTTATCACCGTAAAAGAAACCAAGAAAGACTCTCAGAGATATAAAGATATTCTGGAAGTAACAGCAGGCAGAATCGTACCCGAATGGATCGATGTTGATACTGAAGCATTAACAGTTACAATCAAATCCTTACCTACAAGAGAAATGATTGACGTTCCGGTTAACGAAATGCTTATCGTCGAATTATATTCCAAATAATTAAGTACTGATCAGTCAATAGTAACCCGTCAATCCAACATCCTTTAAGGAGGCTCTTATATAGTGTTTGATTTTGAAAAGCCCAACATTGAGATCGTAGAGATCTCAGAAGATAAAAAGTATGGCAAATTCGTAGTAGAACCGCTGGAACGCGGATACGGTATAACACTTGGCAACTCTCTTAGAAGAATCATGTTATCTTCATTACCGGGATGTGCAGTAAGTCAGATTAAAATCGAGGGTATTCAGCATGAATTCAGTCCCATCCCCGGTGTAAAAGAGGATGTAACCGAAATCATCATGAATATTAAAAGTCTCGCCATCAGAAATAACAGTGATTCCAACGAAGTGAAAACTGCGTACATTGAGTTCGAAGGCGAGGGTGTGGTTACAGCTGCAGACATTCATACAGACTCCGATATTGAGATTTTAAATAAGGATCTTGTGATTGCAACCCTGAATGGTGGTACTGACAGTAAGCTTTACATGGAGCTTACAATTTCCAAAGGCAGAGGCTATGTCAGCGCAGAACGCAATAAAGACGACGATCTGCCCATCGGCGTAATTGCTGTAGATTCCATCTACACACCTGTAGAAAGAGTTAATCTGAAAGTTGAAAACACTCGTGTCCGTCAGATTACCGATTTTGATAAGTTAACACTGGATGTTACAACCAACGGTACTCTGGCTCCCGATGATGCAGTCAGCTTTGCAGCTAAAGTATTAAGCGAGCATTTGAATCTGTTTATCGATCTTTCTGAGAACGCAAAAGACATCGATGTCATCGTTCCCAGAGATGAAGATGGTCCCAGCAAGGCTCTTGAGATGAATATTGATGAACTTGAACTTTCCGTTCGTTCATACAACTGTCTGAAGAGAGCAGGTATCAATACCGTTGAAGAACTTTGCAACAGAACACCCGAGGATATGATGAAAGTTCGTAATCTGGGAAGAAAGTCTCTGGAAGAAGTTCTTGCCAAGTTAAAAGAACTTGGTCTGGAATTAAACCCCAGCGAAGAGTGAGCGCGGCAGAGTTACCCGGAACGGTAAGTCCGCAGGCGCGCTCCGGGTTCCTTTTTAATGAAACGGATGAACTCCGGAAGGATTTCATCACACTTTTATCAATGAGGAGTAAATGAGCGGAACAGTAAGACCTGTAAGGCGTGATCCCGTTACTCCATGTCATGGAGGTATATAAAATGGCAGGATACAGAAAATTAGGCAGAACATCCGATCAGAGAAAAGCTTTATTAAGAAGCCAGGTAACAAGCCTGTTATATCATGGAAAAATCAAAACTACCGAAGCTAAGGCTAAAGAAATCCGCAAGATCGCTGAAGGCCTGATCGCTATGGCAGTCAGAGAATGTGACAACTACGAAGAAGTTACTGTAACAGCTAAAGTTGCCCGCAAAGATAAAGATGGCAAGAGAGTTAAAGAAACCAATGCTGAAGGTAAGAAAGTAACTGTTTACGATGAAGTTCAGAAGACAATCAAGAAAGATAAGCCTTCCAGACTGCATGCAAGAAGACAGATGATGAAAGTTCTTTACCCTGTAACAGAAGTTCCCACTGCTGCTGCAGGAAGAAAGAAAAACACCAAAGAAGTAGATATGGTTGCGAAACTCTTTGATGAAATTGCACCTCAGTACAAGACCCGTCAGGGCGGTTATACAAGAATCGTTAAGATCGGTCAGCGTAAGGGCGATGCTGCTATGGAAGTTCTGATCGAGCTGGTTTAATCAGCTGACAGCATTTTCAATCAGAATCATACATTTTAAAATGATAATAAAGAAAAGTCAGGTTGTACGGCCTGGCTTTTTTTTTCGAGGTTGGCCCTGAACAGTATGCAAAATGTATTTTTCAGCGAAATACGGTATAAAATATATATTTTAGAACGGTTTGGCTTGCATAATTGCCCGTGTAAGTGTAATATAAAACGTGTTTTGAGATGACGTTGTACCTACAATAATTTAGAGGAGAGCAGTCAATATGAGTTTCATTAAATTGGTTAAGCTGGTTCATAATTATATTACCCGCGATGAAGAAGGGGAAATTGAGGATGTGAATCATGCAGTTGACGGCGTTGATGCAGAAATCAACGAGGGTGAATTTGTGGCGGTTCTGGGCCATAACGGTTCCGGAAAATCAACACTGGCCAAGCACCTGAATGCACTGTTGTTTCCCGACGAGGGAACAGTCTGGATTGGCGGCTACGATACAAAAGAAGAAGACAATCTTTTGAAAGTACGTCAGACCACGGGGATGGTATTTCAGAATCCTGATAATCAGATTATCGGCAGTGTGGTAGAAGAAGATGTGGCTTTTGGTCTGGAAAATATCGGTGTGGAAACCGAAAAAATATGGAAGCGGGTTGCGGACAGTCTGGAGGCGGTTGGTATGACTGCTTACAGGGAACAGTCTCCCAATCGTTTATCAGGCGGCCAGAAGCAGAGAGTTGCCATTGCCGGTGTTATGGCCATGCGTCCCAGATGTATTGTTCTGGATGAATCAACGGCCATGCTGGATCCGGTAGGCAGAAGAGAAGTAATTGAGACGATCAGTCGTTTGAATAAAGAAGAAGGCATTACAGTCATTTTGATTACACATTATATGGAAGAAGCTGTGCGTGCGGACAGAGTTCTTGTTATGCATGAAGGACATTTGGTAATGGAGGGAACTCCCAAGGATATATTCTCTCAGGTAGATACGCTGAAGTCCTATCATCTGGATGTGCCGCAGGTAACAGAGCTTGCTTATGAACTGAATAAAGAAGGAATCATGCTTCCGTCGGATATTTTAACGGTAGATGAGATGGTGGATACATTATGTCAATTAAATTAGATCATATTTCATTGGATTATCAGGATGGAAGCAGAACGATTCATGCTCTGAAGGATGTGAATCTGGAGATAGAAGACAATCAGTTTGTCGGTCTGATCGGACATACGGGTTCCGGCAAATCTTCTCTGATACAGCATTTGAACGGATTGATCCGAGCGACATCCGGTACGATTTATTATAATGGTGAAAATATTTACGAAGAAGGATACAGTATGCGCCAGCTGCGCAATAAAGTCGGCCTTGTATTTCAGTATCCGGAGCATCAGCTGTTTGAAGTGGATGTTTTTTCGGATGTATGTTTCGGTCCGAAGAATCAGGGACTTTCCAAAGAGGAAGTGGAACTGAGGGCGAAAGAAGCGCTTTCATTGGTGGGTATGGACGAAAGCTATTACCGCAAATCTCCATTTGAACTTTCAGGGGGTCAGAAGCGTCGTGTGGCGATTGCCGGTGTTCTGGCCATGAATCCCGAGGTGCTGATTCTGGACGAGCCGACTGCAGGGCTGGATCCGCAGGGCCGTGATGAAATTCTGGGACAGATCAGCATGCTGAAAAAAGAGAGAAACATGACAATTGTTCTGGTTTCCCACAGCATGGAGGATGTGGCACGGTATGTGGATCGTCTGATCGTGATGAATCACGGTGAAGTGGCTTATGACGGAACTCCCAGGGAAGTGTTTCATCATTATAAAGATCTGGAAAAAATCGGTCTGGCGGTTCCGCAGGTAACCTATTTGATGCATGCTCTGAAGGATAAGGGATTTGATGTGGATACGGATGCAATTACCATTGAAGAAGCAAAAGCGGAGCTTTCCAGAATTTTCAGAAAAAAAGCTGAACAGGAGGGAACTGCCTCATGTTAAGAAAGATTACAATCGGCCAGTACTATTCTGCGGATTCATATATCCACGGTCTTGATCCCAGAGTAAAATTGTTTGCTACCATGATGTATGTGGTATCTTTATTTGTGGTAAATAACTGGGTGGGATATCTGCTGGGAGCAATTGCGCTGGCTGCTTATATTCATACTTCAAAAGTGCCCTTTGCATTTATTGTGCGCGGATTGAAACCGATTATTTTCCTGCTGTGCTTCAGCGTGGTATTTAATCTGTTTCTCACCAGCGGCGGACGGGTTCTGGTACATTTCTGGATCATTACCATCACAACGGCCGGTGTGAAAACGGCATTTTTCATGGCAATCCGTCTGATTCTGCTGATTATCGGTTCCAGTATTATGACCTATACAACGACACCCAATCAGCTGACGGACGCATTGGAAAAGAGTCTGGGCTTTTTAAATAAGATCAAGGTGCCAATCCATGAACTGGCTATGATGATGTCCATTGCGCTGCGGTTTATACCGATTCTGGTGGAAGAAACCGATAAGATCATGAAAGCGCAGATGGCGCGAGGCGCCAGCTTTGAGGAAGGCAATCTGATCCAGAGAGCAAAAGCCATGGTTCCTATTCTGGTACCGCTGTTTATCTCCGCATTCCGCCGGGCAACCGACCTTGCCATGGCCATGGAGGCACGTTGTTATCACGGCGGAGAAGGCCGCACCAAGATGAAGCCTCTGAAATATACTTCTCACGACCATGTGATGTATGCAGTGTTTGCGGTGTATTTTGCAGCCATGGTGGGAACACGTTTCCTGCCGCTGTAGTGCAGAGTAATATGTTTGATCTGTGCTGAAGCAGAATGATGGCTGCAGGAGAATGAAAGTCAAAGAAGGATGGCAGTGGAAACAGGATGAAAGCTAAAGGAGAATGATGGCTGCAGCGGAATGAAAGCTGAGACAGGAAGAAATCAATGAAGAGAGTAAAATTAATTGTTGCCTATGACGGGACACATTATTCCGGTTGGCAGGTACAGAACAATGGGGAAACCATAGAGGGGATTCTGAATCGTGCAATCTCCGAACTGACAGGGGAGGAGATTACGGTGATTGGCGCCAGCCGTACCGATGCCGGTGTACATGCTCTGGGAAATGTGGCTGTTTTTGATACGGAAAGCAGGATACCCGGTGAGAAATTTGTATTTGCCTTAAATGTACGTTTGCCCGAAGATATCCGTATTCAGGATTCCTGTGAAGTTCCCATGGATTTTCATCCCCGCGGATGCGTCAGTACAAAGGTTTACGAATACCGTATCCTGAATCGGAAGTTTGAACTGCCCTGTGAACGGTTTACTTCGTATTTTTATCATCGTCCTCTTGATGTGGATGCCATGAGGCAGGCGGCCTCCTATCTGGTTGGGGAGCATGATTTTAAAAGTTTTTGTTCCATTCATACACAGACATTAACAACAGTGCGGACAATTTACAGCATTGATGTGGATAAGTCCGGTGATTTGATTACGATTTGTGTAAAAGGCAGCGGATTTCTCTACAATATGGTACGTATTATCGCCGGAACCCTGATTCAGGCGGGGATCGGCGCATTTCCCCCTGAACATGTTCAGGATATGCTGCAGGCGCTGGACCGGCAGTCAGCCAGTCAGACAGCGCCTGCCAGAGGACTGCGTCTGGTGGAAATCAGGTATGAAGAAGGGAGCGCCGGGTGTCTGCGGGGAAATCAGTAAAAAGCAGCAGGCAGCCGTGATGCTGTTCCAGACTGATATCTGCAGTTTGATGTGTGAATGACTGATTCAGGTGAATTATATCAGCTGCCCGGTTTTCTCTATCCAGTTCAGAATATCTTTATAAACCGTATGCCGGTCTGTTTCATTCAGTATCTCGTGCCGGTCATCCGCATATAATTTCATATGTACATTCTGTATACCGCAGGCTTTATAATTCTTATAAACCCTGCGGACACTTTTTCCGAAATTCCCCACGGGATCATCGGCTCCTGATACGAGAAACAGGGGCAGATCCTGTGGGATTTTTTGTATGTTTTTCTTTTTCTGCAGAAACTGAATGCCGCGGAACATATGGTAATAGGCATTGACCGTGAAGCGGAAGGTGCACCACGGGCTGGCAAGATAGGCATCAACAATGGTTTCATCCTTTGTGAGCCAGTCCTTATCGGTCCGCGCCGGTTCAAAACGTTTATTGTAGGAAGCAAAAGCCATATTGTCGATCAGAGCACTTCTGTATTCCCATCCTTTTACGGCAGCAATGCACCGGCATAGAATTTTTCCGCCGATCAATACCGGGACAGGCTGTGAACCGGTTCCCATGATAATGACGCCGCTCAGCCCTTTTCCGTATAATTCCATATACTGGCGGATCAGAAAAGAACCCATACTGTGCCCCAGCATGAAATAAGGAACATGAGGGTATTTTTTCTCAGCAGTTTTCCGAAGTTTGTGGATATCTCCGATGACGTACTCATTTCCTTTGTCTTTATGAAAATATCCATGAAGAGAATCACGCTGCACAGATAATCCGTGTCCAAGATGATCATTGCCTGTCACATAAATCCCGTACTGATTCAGATATCGGGCAAAATCATCGTACCGATCGATATATTCCACCATTCCATGACTGATCTGCAGGATTGCCTTCACCTCCCGGTCCGGAATCCATTCGATGGCATGGATATTTGTAATGCCGTCTGATGAAAGATATGTAAAATGCTTTTTCATAAATACCTCCTGATAATCCTGATATACAGCTGCGGTTTCTGTGATGATCTTCCTATTATTCTACAGGAAGAGATTTAGAATGACAATGGACAAACGAAGGAGAATGACGTCGAACAGGCAGGATGAAGTTCTGAACAGTACATGGGATGGAAAAAAGAATATGAAATTTTTTCTGCCTCAGAACAGTTGTAAAAAAGCTGAATAGTTACGAAAATGCATTGAAAATAATGAAATAATTGTGCAGTATGAAATAATGAACGGTGCTATAATCTGCTGCAGAATCAGGAATACGGGAAATGGGGTGACAGATAGATGAGCAATAGTTATTTACATGGCTTTCAGGTCATTTTTGCGCTCGTATTGTCTGTTATTCTCTCAGCAACCTGTCTGTTCTGTGCAGGAGATATTTCCACGGGCTGCAGAGAAGAAGGTTCTTCTTTTCAGTCGGATTCCGTGCAGCGCCAGAGGGTAAGAACTGTCACTGTGACGGAAGAACTGGAGTCTTTTGAGGAAGCTCTGCGCTGCAGAACGGAAGAAAAACTTCCCGGCAGGGTATTTGCAAAGGGGCTGAGATTGATTATCTCAGGCCTGATTCTGACTGGTCTTTTCAATCATATCACCGGAGAGTTTCTCCACAAATCTGAAAAATACCATTCTCCCGATATAACCGTAATCGATTATATCCACAGCATTGACGGCAAGATAAAGTGATTTCTGCCTGCCTGTCTAAGAAATAAGGAAAAATCAGGATTCATCTTTCATTTCAGAATCCGGTTTCTGTTTCATGACAGCAGCAGAACACGAAAAAAGTCAGTTAAATTCAGTTTATAAAAATATATGAAAATCGGGCAAAAAAGAACAGAAGATCATCTGTCGGTTATGTATAAGAACGGCAAAGACGCCGCATAACCTGCAGGTTTTATTTGCGTTGCCCGAAAGTCGTTTATGTGGATCATATGGAGGTTATTATAATGTCATTCGTAAATATATCAGCTGCGGTTCTTGGTTTAGTGCTTGTATTTGGAGGTCCTGTGGGATTTCTGATTAAATTATGTGCTGCCGGAAACGCCCCGGACAGTTTCATGCATATATTAATTAGAAGAATATTGGTCAGCAGAGCATTGACCAACAGAACATTGACCTGTGAGGAAATGCTTTATGAGACGCCGGTAAAAGCAGTTTTTGAAAAAACAGCTTCCGAAGAAGCCGTTTCTGAAAAAGCAGGTTCGAGAAAACGTGTTTCGGAGAATAAAAACGGTCATTCATCTGAGAGGAGGGTATCATAATGGAAACATATAAATTTTTGCTGGATCTTGCGCTGATCCTGCTCAGTACAAAGCTTCTTGGTCTGATTACCCGTAAATTCAATATGCCGCAGGTGGTTGGAGCTCTGCTTGCAGGGCTGATTCTTGGCCCCGGTATGCTGGATATCATTTCCCAGACGGATTATATTATGCAGAGTGCGGAGGTCGGCGTTGTTATGCTGATGTTCTGTGCCGGTATGGAAACGGATGTAAATGAATTGAAGCAGGCCGGTAAGGCATCTCTGGTAATCGCGCTGATCGGTGTGATCGTACCGCTGGCCGGAGGTTTTGCGGTCGCGTGGCTTTTCAATCGTCCCGGTGTGATCGAATCGGATGCGTCTGCCGGCATTTTCCTTCAGAACCTGTTTATCGGTGTTATTCTGACAGCAACTTCCGTCAGCATCACTGTTGAGACGCTGAAAGAACTGGGAAAATTGAAAACAAGGGCGGGCAATGCCATTCTGGGAGCTGCCGTGATCGATGATATTCTTGGCATCATTGCCCTGACCATCATCACCAGCATGGCGGACAGTTCCATCAATATCGGCATTGTTCTGCTGAAAATTCTGGGATTTTTCCTGTTTGCAGCTGTCGCAGGATACGGTTTTTATAAATTCTATAATAAATGGAGCGGACGTTCTGAAAAGGGACTGCAGCGTCATACTATTGCGGCATTCGTTTTCTGTCTGCTGATGGCTTATGCTGCAGAGCAGTTTTTCGGCGTTGCAGATATTACAGGTGCTTATATTGCCGGTATGATCATTTCCATGACGCAGAAGGAAAAATATCTGGCCTCACGTTTTGATATCCTGTCTTACCTGTATCTGTCACCCATTTTCTTTGCAAGTATCGGTCTGAAGGTTGTATTGCCCAGCATGAGCGTGCAGATCGTTGCTTTCGCGGTTATCCTTACGCTGGTGGCTGTTCTGACCAAGGTGATCGGATGCGGTCTGGGTGCAAAGATGTTCCACTACAGCAATACGGAAGCCCTCCAGATCGGAGTGGGTATGATTTCCCGTGGTGAGGTGGCGCTGATCGTAGCCAGCAAAGGAGAAGCACTGGGCCTCATGAGTACCCAGTTTATGGGGCCTGTTGTAATCGTGGTTATCATTACAACGATCATCACACCGATTCTGCTGAAGCCCGTATTCAATCTGCGTGATAAAAACGGGACTTTGCCGGGAGAGACAATGAACGGAAAAAAGCCTGCATAGGGAATGCAGGTATTTGCCGCACTTTTTGTGGAAATCTGCCCGGCTCTGAACAGGCAACAAAAAACAGCGAAAACCAAAAAAAGGAATTGACATAATTCTCATTCTATATTACAATAAAAAAGCTGGTTTGCGCCATGGCGGGCCCGGACATCCCGGTATAGCTGCACAATCGGTAACTTACTCATGTCGATAGGTGAGCAGATACGGAACTTCTCCAATTCCGAAACTGTTCGTGTTCGATTCATAGATATTTTTAATCAGGAGGAATTTCCCATGAAGACTTATGTGCCCAGCGCATCTTCAATCGAAAGAAAATGGTATGTAGTTGATGCTACCGGTATGACTCTTGGTCGCCTGGCATCTGAAGTTGCAGCAATTTTAAGAGGTAAGAAGAAAGCTATTTTCACACCTCATCTTGATACAGGTGATTATGTTATCGTTGTAAATGCAGACAAGATCAAAGTAACAGGCAAGAAGATGGATCAGAAGATCTACTACAGCCATTCCGCATATGTTGGCGGTATGAAGACTGCTACTTTAAAAGAAATGCTCGCTAAGAAACCCGAAAGAGTTGTTGAACTGGCTGTTAAAGGTATGCTTCCCAAAGGACCTTTAGGAAGACAGATGTACAAAAAACTGTTTGTTTACGCAGGACCTGATCACAAGCATGCTGCTCAGAAGCCTGAAGTAATCACTTTTTAATTGGTCTGAAAGGAGAATATAACAATGGCTAAAGTATCTTACTATGGAACAGGTAGAAGAAAAACAAGTGTTGCCAGAGTTTACTTAACACCTGGTACAGGCAACATCGTTATCAATAAAAGAAGCATTGATGAATATTTCGGTCTTGAAACATTAAAGGTAATTGTACGTCAGCCTTTAGCTGCAACCGAAACTTTAGATAAATTCGACGTTATGGTTAACGTATACGGCGGCGGCTTCACAGGTCAGGCTGGTGCAATCAGACACGGCATCTCCAGAGCTTTATTAAAAGCTGATCCCGAATATCGTCCCGTACTGAAGAAAGCAGGCTTCCTGACAAGAGATCCTCGTATGAAAGAAAGAAAGAAATACGGTCTCAAGGCAGCCCGTCGCGCTCCGCAGTTCAGCAAGAGATAATCATCTCCGCTGGAGACTCACGAAATGTTTACAAACCCCGGAAAATCAAGGTTTTCCGGGGTTTTTTGTTGCCCGGAACTTCTGAAATGTCTGTTTCGGTTTGTCCCGATTTGGCAAAATTCAGCTGATTTCAGAGTGAATTTTTGATGATTTCCCACTGCTGAGCTGACTGTTTGGGCAGTGATTTTTTCGGAAACAGCTGCTTGGGATTCTTTGAAAGCATCTGACAAAATCTGACCAAATTTAATATAGTTTATTACACAGAGCGTCAGCTCATTCTTTGATTAGGAATGGGCTGGCGCTCTTTTTTCATTTCAAGAAAGAGAATATTGCAAGGTGTTCACGAAAATCCCCAATATAGCAAGTGGCTTGAAGAATATGTTGCGGCGGATCCAGATACAGTTGCAAAGGCATTGGCTCGAAGCTATCACTGGACCATTGCTCCATGCGGAAATACAGCTCTTAACCTACTTGGGCTTATCCACACAGGTAACTGTGGTTTGATCCTACATTAGCGATGACCTCCGACCAGCACAACTTTTGTGCCGGTATTTACATAGGTGACCTTGACTTTCTCAGAAACTTAAATATAATAGACTTATGATATACCAACTCGTGATTCTGTAATTTGCAAAAACAAGGAGAATGCTATGTTTTATTGTCGAGAAGAAGAATTGCAAACAATGAACCGGCGATATGAAAAAGGCCGATTTGAATGTATTGTTATATACGGCAGACGCCGTGTGGGAAAAACTGCACTGATCAATGAGTTTTGCAAGGGTAAACCTACGGTGTATTTTTCCGCTTTAAGTGCATCCTCACAGGAAAATCTGGAGGCACTGTCCAAATCCATTTATACCTGCAAAAATTCTGACAGTGCGGCGGCAACAGCTCCAACTTATCGCAGTTATGAGGATGCGTTGGAGGAGATTACGGCAATGGCAAAGCAGCAGAGATTGGTTTTTGTTATTGATGAATATCCCTATCTTGCCAAAGCAGAAAAATCTTTTTCCTCCCGTCTCCAGCATATCATTGACCACCAATGGCAGGACGGGCAGCTTTACCTGATTTTGTGCGGCTCGTCCATGAGTTTTATGGAGTACCAGGTGCTGGGCTATGAAAGCCCACTTTATGGACGTCGGACAGCTCAGTTCAAGATTCAAGCTCTGACTTATCGTGAAATGACGCAGTTTCATCCGAATCTGTTCTTGCAGGATCAGGCTCTTTTATACGGTGTGACCGGAGGTATTCCCCACTATATTAACAAGTTGGATGTGGAAGATGATTTGGATACGGCCCTTTTGGAGAATTTGTTCAGCACTTCCAGCTACCTTTTTGAAGAACCGGAGAATCTGCTGAAACAGGAATTGCGGGAACCGGCGATCTATAATTCTGTGATTTCTGCCATTGCTGGCGGAGCCAGTCGTTTGAATGAAATATCCACTAAGGTCGGGCTGGAATCCGGTATCTGCACGAAATACCTGAAAGTATTGCTGGATTTAGGAATATTAAAAAAAGAAACGCCCATTACAGAGAAAACCGGCAAGAAAACAATCTACATGATTGATGATAATTTCTTCCGATTCTGGTATCGTTTTGTGCCGAGAAATATGTCTGTTATCAGCAGCGGGCGCATGAGCCTTGTGTACGAGCAGGCAGTCAAGAGGTTTTATCCGGATTATATGGGGCTTGTTTTTGAAAAAATGTGCCAGGAGTATTTGCTGCGTTATGCACAAAACCTGCCCGTTTTACTCAGTGATGTCGGGCAGTGGTGGGGAACGGACGCAAAAACAAGGAAAGAGATTCAAATCGACATTGTCGGAACATCGGTGGAGGGCAATGAATATCTGATTGGCTCCTGCAAATACCGGAATGAGAAAATCGGCATGGATGAACTGGAACTGCTTCGGAATTATGCTTCTGTTTTCCGTAAAGACGGTATTTTCCACTATTACATTTTCTCCAAAGGTGGTTTTACTCCTGCCTTGCTGGAGGCAGAAAAACAGGGAGAGGTTACACTGTTGACATTGGATGACCTGTATCAATGACAGACATATCATATATATTATTTTGGTATGATTAAGGATGGTACGATATGGCAAAACAAACAAAAGGATTCTGCAAATACTGCGGAAAAGAATATGCAAAAAGCGGGATGCTCCGTCATCTGACGGCATGTAAAAAGCGAAAGGAAAAGCTGGAGGTGGAAAAACGAAGGAAACCCTGCGGCTTTTTTGAAGTGGTGATTTCAGGAAAATACCGAAAAGATTACTGGCTTATCATTGAGGTTGATGAGAATGCCACATTAAAAGAACTGGATCGGTTTATCCGGGATATCTGGGTAGAATGCTGCCAGCATCTCAGTTCTTTTGGAATCAATGGGATTCAGTATGATTCAGTATCCGCCACGAATTTCTGGGGGCCGCCTTCCAAAAGCATGGATTATAAACTGAAATTCCTGTTTAAGGTTGGAGAAACTCTAAACTATGAATACGACTTCGGTTCAACGACGGAATTGATTCTGAAAGTACAGGCCTATCGCATCGGAGATAGAAAAAAAGAAAAAATCACGATCCTGTCCAGAAATAATCCTCTGGAAATTCTCTGCGATCAATGCGGAAAAAATGCGGCACAGTGGGTGGATCCTCATGGATATTATGATGAGAACCCGTTCTGGTGCGAGGAATGTTTAAAAAAATCATATAAGGATGAAAGCGGATATGATGCTGAGGAAGATGCAGCAGAAGAGGATACCGCCTATGAATGGGAATGGAAGGCGTATATACCCGAAACTTTTTTACCGATATGCAATTCACCGAGAATGGGCGTCTGCGGATATACGGGAAGTAAACGGTATCCGGATCAGTTTGAGCCGGATGAAGGTATAACTCAGGAGTGAAGATGATGCTTAAAATAGTATTTCTTGATGTGAAAACCATAGGAGAAGATATTGATCTGTCCGGTTTTGAAGAACTGGGCGAGGTGGTGAAGTATGATTTTTCTTCACCGGAGGAGATTCCGGAGCGTGTCAGCGATGCGGATGTGATCGTGCTGAATAAGGTCCGGGTGGATGAACAGACGGTGGGGGCTGCCAAAAAGTTGAAGCTGGTCTGCGTGACGGCTACCGGTACCAACAATCTGGATAAAGCGTATCTGGAAAAGCGAGGCATTGCCTGGAGAAATGTAGCCGGCTATTCCACGGAATCGGTGGCCCAGCATACGTTTGCCATGCTGTTTTACCTGCTGGAGAAGCTGAGATATTACGATGATTACGTAAAAGAGGGCCGGTATGTAAATGATACGATTTTCACACATTTTGCGGAGCATTTTACGGAAATCAGCGGCAAAACATGGGGAATTATCGGCCTTGGAGCCATCGGGCGCAGAGTCGCGGACATAGCGCGGATGTTCGGTGCGAAGGTAATCTATTACTCCGCTTCAGGACGGCCGGCGCAGGAAGGATATGAGCAGGTGGATCTGGATACGTTGCTTCGGACTTCCGACATCATATCGGTTCATGCTCCATTGAATGAACATACGCAGGGATTGATGAATGCAGAAAAATTCCATAAAATGAAACCGTCCTGTATTTTCCTGAATCTGGGGCGCGGTCCCATTGTGGCGGAGCAGGATCTGTATGATGCCCTGAACACAGGTGAAATCGCAGCAGCCGGTCTCGATGTCCTCTGTGAAGAACCCATGAGTGCGGCTAACCCGCTGCTTCAGATCAAAGACAGCAGAAAACTGCTGATCACACCCCACATTGCATGGGCCAGCGTAGAAGCCAGAACACGCCTGATGGAAATCGTACGGGAGCAGATAAGGGAATATATGTAACTGTTCAGACTTCTGCCTCACAACCTGTATTTACCCGGCAGAAGTTCTGAACAGTACCCTTTCTCCAGCCCTTGAAATCGGGGGTGTTATCGGGTATAATAATTGTTAATCATTAATTACTGCTTTTTCAAGGATTTGCAGAGAAATACGCATTCTTTTCTGCTCCCCATATTCCTGAGATAAGCAGTCCTATTAAAGATATCATAGTGAATAAGGAGGAATCTTCTATGGTTTCATGGAACAATCTGGATACGCTGGCATCTTATAAGGAGCTTTCCGAGTTAAAAGACCGCGTAAATCTTGTGGAGGCAATGGCAGGCGAGAACGGTGCTGATCGTGTGAAGCGTTACAGTGTCCCTATGGGCAGCGGTCTTGTTTACAATTATGCGGCAAAGCAGGTGGACGACAAGGTTCTGGAAGCGCTTGCTGCTCTGGCTGAAGAAGCACAGCTGGCTGACAAGTACGAAGCTCTCTATAATGGTGAAGTGATCAATACGGGTGAAAAGCGCCGCGTTCTGCATCAGCTGTGCCGCGGACAGCTGGGTGATCCCGTTGTTGCTGATGGTGTGGACAAGCGTGATTTCTATGTTGGAGAACAGAAGAAGATCGCTGATTTTGCCAACAAAGTTCATGCCGGTGAGATTACCAATGCTGCCGGTGAGAAGTTTACCACGGTTGTACAGATCGGTATCGGCGGAAGTGATCTGGGACCCCGTGCTTTATATATTGCTCTTGAAAACTGGGCAAAGGTGAACAACACTCTTAAGATGGAAGCAAAATTCATCAGCAATGTGGATCCCGATGATGCAGCGGCTGTTCTGAATTCCATCGATGTATCACGTTCCATTTTTGTACTGGTATCCAAGTCCGGTACGACTCTGGAAACACTGACCAACGAATCTTTTGTTAAGGATGCTCTCAAGAAAGCAGGTCTTGATCCGTCCAGACATATGATCGCCGTAACAAGTGAGACTTCTCCTCTGGCAAAGAGCAGCGATTATCTGGCAGCCTTCTTCATGGATGATTACATCGGCGGACGTTATTCCTCCAGTTCAGGTGTAGGCGGAGCGATCCTGTCTCTGGCATTCGGTCCCGAAGTATTTGCACGGATCCTTGACGGTGCAGCAGAGGAAGATAAACTTGCTGCCAACAAAGATATGCTGAAAAACCCTGCCATGCTGGATGCTATGATCGGTATTTACGAACGCAATGTACAGGGATATCCCTGCACAGCAGTTCTGCCTTATTCTCAGGCTCTGAGCCGTTTCCCCGCTCATCTGCAGCAGCTGGATATGGAATCCAACGGCAAGAGCGTAAACCGTTTCGGTGAGCCTGTCAATTATCCTACCGGTCCCATTATCTTCGGTGAACCCGGTACCAACGGACAGCATTCCTTCTATCAGCTTCTGCATCAGGGAACCGATATCGTTCCTCTGCAGTTCATCGGTTTCAGAAACAGCCAGATCGGTACTGACGTAGTGATTCAGGACAGCACCAGCCAGCAGAAGCTCTGCGCCAACGTAGCAGCTCAGATCGTTGCATTTGCATGCGGCAAGGAAGACGAGAACAGCAACAAGAGTTTTGCAGGCGGACGCCCCTCCAGCATCATTATCGGTGACCAGCTGACTCCTGAAGCACTGGGCTCCCTGCTGGCTCATTTCGAGAATAAGGTGATGTTCCAGGGCTTTGTATGGAATATCAACAGCTTTGATCAGGAAGGAGTACAGCTGGGCAAGGTACTGGCAAAACGCGTACTGGCTCATGAAACAGACGGCGCACTGAAAGTATTCAGCGATTTACTGAATATCTGATCGCGATTCAGCAGAGGCTGAGTGGTGATATGATTGAAGCAGCTGTATGATGAATTTTGCAGCTGTATGACAGATTCAGCAACTGTATGACGAAACCGGCTGCCGGCCGGAATATGGACAGGCCATGACAGATGAATGGATTCATTTGCCGTGGCCTGTTCTGGGAATGTGCCGGTTTGCAGCTCTGTATCAGAGCGTGTCCGAGCAGCAAGTGGGAGATGTTTCACAGACGTCTGGAGCTGCTTGGTAAGTCTGTTTTTTATCAATCATAGACATCGCTCTGTTTTTGTGATAGAA
>JAQYDI010000101.1 GCA_028724245.1 Lachnospiraceae bacterium | reverse complement strand
GGACAGATTCATTTCCGTATTTTTTCGTATCATGGCGAAAAAATTCCGGAAAACAGCTATACGAAATGGTTTGATTATGATACAATTAAAAATGGACTTTCCCTGCGGACACGCCGGACAGGCGATTATTTCCTGATGGACGGAGGAGGCAGAAAAACGGTCAAATCCTACATGGTAGACAGGAAGATCCCGGCAGACAGAAGAGATTCCGTACTTCTGCTGGCAGAGGGCAGCCATGTGCTGTGGCTTGCAGACGGGCGGATTTCGGCAGCATACAAGGTACGCAGGGAGACACACAATGTTTTAGAATTGGTATACTTAAAAGAGGAGAGGTTATCATGAGCGAAAAAATCCGGGTTTTGCTTACAGAAGAAGAAGTTGATCGTAAGATCAGTGAACTGGGCGCTGCGATCAGTAAAGATTATCAGGGAAAAACAGTGCATATGATCTGCATTTTAAAAGGCGGCGTATGTTTTATGTGTGAGCTTGCCAAAAGAATTACCGTTCCGGTATCTTTTGACTTTATGTCGGTATCCAGCTACGGAGCCGGTACGGAGTCCAGCGGCATTATCAAGATCGTCAAGGATCTGGACGAACCGCTGAAGGGAAAGGATGTTCTGATCGTTGAGGATATTATCGATTCGGGAAGAACTCTGAGCCACCTGTGCAAACTTCTTCAGAACAGAGAGCCGGCCAGCATCCGCATCTGCACGCTGCTTGACAAGCCTTCCAGACGTGTCAAAGCTGTCAATGTGGATTATACCGCTTTCCAGATTCCGGATGAATTTGTTGTTGGGTATGGTCTGGATTATGACCAGAGATACAGAAATCTCCCTTACATTGGTGTGGTCGAATTCGATGAGGATTGATATTCCAGGAGGTTTATTTTTAAGTTGAAGAAAAGAGCAAATTATTTTCTCCCCCTGCTGTTTGTGCTGGTGCTTGTGATCATCTACGCCAGCTCCAGCATGTTTTACGGAGATTCATGCACCTACAGTCAGTATGAAAAGCTGATGGATCAGATCGTCAGCGCCAGGGTAATTCCCAATGCAGAAACCCCTACGGGACGTGTCAGCTTTAAAACCGGCGACGGCACCAGCTATACGCTGAATGTGGCAGATGTCAACGAAGAACTGGATAAACTGAAAGAAGCCGGTGTTGCGGTTGATATTGACAAGGTTCAGCGGGAAAATTATTTCTTTTCCATTGTCCTGCCCATTCTGTGCGGTATTGTTCTGATCGGCATGATGTTTATTATGATGAATAATCAGGCCATGCAGGGCGGCAGCAATAATAAAATGATGAATTTCGGCAAAAGCCGGGCCCGTCGTGATGACGGTAAGAAGCGTGTTACATTCAGAGATGTGGCCGGTCTTCATGAGGAAAAGGAAGAACTGGAGGAACTGGTGGATTTCCTGAAGGCTCCTCAGAAATATATCAGCCTTGGAGCAAGAATTCCCAAAGGCGTACTGCTGGTGGGCCCGCCCGGTACCGGTAAAACATTGCTTGCCAAAGCGGTGGCCGGCGAAGCCGGTGTACCGTTTTTCAGTATTTCCGGTTCCGATTTTGTGGAAATGTTTGTCGGCGTGGGTGCGTCCCGTGTAAGGGATCTGTTTCAGGATGCGAAAAACAATGCGCCCTGTATCGTGTTTATCGATGAGATCGATGCGGTGGCAAGACGCAGAGGCGCAGGTATGGGCGGCGGCCATGATGAACGTGAGCAGACCCTGAACCAGCTGCTGGTGGAGATGGACGGCTTTGGCGTCAATGAAGGCATTATCGTGCTGGCAGCCACCAACCGTGTGGATATTCTGGATCCTGCCATTCTCCGTCCCGGCCGTTTTGACCGTAAGGTCGGCGTGGGAAGACCGGATGTGAGAGGCCGTGAGGAGATCCTCAAGGTCCATTCCAGAAAGAAGCCGCTGGCAGACGATGTGGATCTGCATCAGATCGCGCTGACCACTTCAGGTTTTGCCGGTGCGGATCTGGAGAATCTGATGAATGAAGCTGCCATCCGTGCGGCTAAAGATAACAGGGAATTTATCACAAGAGAAGATATTAACCAGTCATTTATCAAGGTTGGAATCGGTGCGGAGAAGAAAAGCCGTCTGATTTCCGAAAAAGAGAAAAAAATCACGGCTTATCACGAATCCGGCCACGCGATCCTGTTCCATGTCCTGCCGGATGTGGGACCGGTTCATACGGTTTCCATTATTCCCACGGGCATGGGAGCGGCGGGCTATACGATGCCTCAGCCGGCTGCGGATGAGATGTTCCACACGAAGAATCAGATGCTTCAGGATATTATGGTAAGTCTGGGCGGCCGCATTGCGGAGGAACTTATTTTCGGCGATGTGACAACGGGAGCCTCTCAGGATATCAAGCAGGCTACTGCATCTGCCCGTGATATGGTTACGAAATACGGCATGTCCGAATCACTGGGCATGATCAATTACAGCAGTGATGATGATGAAGTATTCATCGGGCGGGATCTGGCTCATACAAGAAGTTACAGTGAAAGCGTGGCCAGCCGTATCGATGAGGAAGTGAAATCCATTGTCGACACCTGCTATGAAAAGGCCCGCAGGATTCTGGAGGATAACCGGGATGTACTGGAAAAGAGCGCGCAGCTTCTGATGGAAAAAGAGAAGATCACCAGAGAAGAGTTTGAAGCACTTTTTGAACAGGACGGTCTGCAGACCAGTCTGTTCTGACAGGACGGCTGTTTTTCGAGCCTTTGTCCCGCAGACAAATGACCGTGCAAAAAAGAACAAAAACCGTGGAAAAATAAAGCATTTTTTTCCACGGTTTTTTAGATTGTATTTTTTCGATTATTCACGATGTATAGAATTTGATTAAAAATAAGAGAGGATTTGTGAACACTTATTTTTGAAAAATGGATATAATAAATATCGTAAATCCCCCAATACATCATATATTTTTGCTACACCCCCATAAAATGAAATACCTTCTCCTGAAAAGGCCAGTACTTCCCCGTACTGGTCTTTTCTCCGTTTTCCGGAGAAAAAACATGACCATTTTTGTACAGATTTTTTGCGTAATTTGAGAGATTTTTCCTTGTGTTAATGGAACGGATATTATAAAATATACAGAGACATTTAAGTCAAAGAATGTAGAGCAAAATCAGAATGGAATAGAGGAGAAAATATGTCTGACATGAATAAGATTGATGAGAGAGCGCTGTTTTCCGATGAAAGCAGTATGTTCCGAATGCCCGAGGAGCCGGATCCGGGAGATATACTGATCATTCGTTTTCGTACGCTGAAAAATAATGTGGATAAAGTGACTTTGTACATGCAGTTTGGAGAAGCGGCAGAGACAGCGCCGGAAGAAAACCATGGCGGTCTGGTTCATGTGGAACGGGAAGAAGCTGCTGCGATGAAGCTTGTGTCCGGCCGGAATGAGGGTGATTCCGAAGATGAGGGACAGGATGAAAAAAAAGTGCTGACCTTTGATTCGCAGTTTGATTTTTATGAAGTGCAGGTGCCGGTGGGTGAGGAACCTTTCTGGTATTATTTTATTGTGGAAAAAGATGGTGAACAGATCCGCTACAGCAAGCTGGGGGTTACGGAAGAGACAGAATGCCGCTACAGCTTTGTGGTCCGTCCCGGCGTTCATGTGCCTTCCTGGGCCAAGGGAGCTGTTTTCTATCAGATTTTTGTGGATCGTTTCTGTAACGGAGATCCTTCCAATGATGTACAGAACCGGGAATACCTGTATGTGGACGGGATACCGGCCACCAGTGCCAGAAGCTGGTCGGAGGATTCACTGGCGCTGGATGTGGGACGTTTTTACGGCGGCGACCTGCAGGGTGTGATCGATAAACTGGATTATATCCAGAGCCTTGGAGTCAATGCCATTTACTTTAATCCCCTGTTTGTGTCTCCTTCCAATCATAAATACGATATTCAGGACTATGATTATATTGATCCTCATTACGGCGTGATACTGGAGGATGAGGGAGAACTGCTTCCTGAGGGTGTTCATGACAACCGGGGGGCCAGCCGTTATATCAGCCGTGTTACCAGTTTTAAAAATCTGGAGGCCAGCAATGAGCTGTTTGCAAAGCTTTGTCAGGAGGCTCATAAGAGAGGCATCCGCATCATTCTGGACGGTGTGTTCAATCATTGCGGCTCTTTCAATAAGTGGCTGGATCGTGAACGCATTTATGAAGATCAGGAAGGTTATGAAAAAGGCGCTTATGTCAGTGAGGACAGCCCCTATCACGATTTTTTCTATTTTCGCAATGACAGATGGCCTTACAATGACAGCTATCAGGGATGGTGGGATCATGATACATTACCCAAGCTGAATTATGAAGGCTCCGAGGAATTGTGCGACTATATTATGAAGGTTGGGCGCAAATGGGTCTCCGAACCGTTCTGCGTGGATGGATGGAGACTGGATGTGGCAGCAGATCTGGGGCATTCCAGCGACTTCAACCACAGGTTCTGGAAACGGTTCCGTGAGAATGTAAAGGATGCCAATGAGGATGCGCTGATCCTGGCAGAGCATTACGGAGATGCGTCCGGGTGGCTGAAAGGCGACGAATGGGATACCATTATGAATTATGATGCATTTATGGAGCCCGTAACCTGGTTTTTAACCGGTCTTGAAAAGCACAGTGACCGGTATGATGAGCATATGTTCAATAACGGCAAGGTATTTTACGATACCATGCGCTACAATATGTGCCGGCTTCACAGGGGCGCCCTGCTGACTTCCATGAATGAGTTGTCCAACCACGATCACTCACGTTTTATGACAAGAACGAACCGCAAAGTGGGTCGTCTGACCTATCTGGGGGCCAGAGCAGCGGAAGAAGACATTAATAAAGGAATTTTCAGGGAAGCAGCTGTGATC
>JAQYDI010000100.1 GCA_028724245.1 Lachnospiraceae bacterium | reverse complement strand
ACACTGGCTCATCCTGCATGTGTAGTAGTAAGTCCCAGCCTGATCGAACAGGGCAGCGAAGCATGTGCAGCCAACGCCATCGGTACCGGTCAGTACAAATTTGTTGAATGGGTAGCAGGCGAATACCTGAAAGTGGAACTGAACAAAGACTGGTGGGGATACGATGAAGAAATCTGTGACGGAACACCTCTGGCTGAATCCGATGCAGGTTTCAAGACAGTTACATTCAAGCCCGTAACCGAATCCGCAACAAGAGTTGCCATGGTTCAGTCCGGCGATGCACAGATGATCTGGCCCGTACCTGCTGAGAATATCGATGCATTAAAAGGCGACAGCAACGTGGTTCTGGGCGCAGAAGAAGGTATCGTTGTACGTTATCTGATGATGAACAACCAGAAGGCACCGTTTAACGATGTCAGAGTTCGTCAGGCGATCAACTATGCGATCAACAAGGAAGCTTACGTACAGGTTGTTAAGAACGGCTATGCATCCGTTGCAAAATCTGTAATCGGTTCTTCCGTACAGTACTATAAAGCCAATGAACCTTATGCTTATGATATCGAAAAAGCAAAAGAACTGCTGACAGAAGCAGGCTATCCTGATGGATTTACAACCAAGATCTGGTATGCCAATACAACAGCTAACCAGAAGCAGTGTGAATTCCTGAAACAGCAGCTGGAGCAGGTTGGCATTACAGTGGAACTGGAAGGTATGGAAAGCGCGATCCTGAACGAAAAGATCCAGGATACCGATGCAAAGGGCGCTGATGCAGAAGTTGATATGTACGTAATTGGCTGGTCACCTTCCACAGGTGATGCTGACTGGGGTATCCGTCCTCTGCTGGCAAGCGAATCCGAACCGCCCATGAGCTACAACATCTGCTACTATGAGAATGAAAAAGTAGACAGCCTGCTTTACGAAGCTCTGGGAACAGCTGACAGCGATAAGAGAGCAGCTGCATATGAAGAGGTTCAGGATATCATCTGGGAGGAAACTCCTCTTGTGTGTCTTGCATCCGATTACAACACATGGGCGAATGATAAACACATCATCAACATCGGCAATACTCCCGATGGCGGCCTGTGGATCAGAAATGCGAGAATGGCTGCAGAATAATATTTAAACTAATCAATGAAAGGTGATGAACAAGTATGTTCAGATACATAGTGAAACGAATTATCGGAGTAATACCTACATTGATTCTTGTTGTAACCTTTGTATTTCTTTTTGTTCGAATGATACCTGGTGATCCGGCCCGTCTTGTGGCCGGTGAACAGGCGACACAGGAAGATGTTGAAATTATCAGAGAGGAGCTGGGACTCAATGAGTCCCTGCCCACTCAGTATGTTAATTACGTAAAAGGGTTATTCAAAGGTGATCTGGGTACCTCTCTCCGTACCAAACGGCCGGTTTTAACCGAGGTTTCCAACCGTTATGCCAATACGGTAAGACTGACTCTGCTGAGTCTGGCATGGAGTTCCGTAGTGGGCATTCTTCTTGGTGTATGGTCGGGAAGACATCGAAGCAAGTGGCAGGATTATACGGGTATGACGCTTGCGGTTTCGGGAATTTCCCTGCCTACTTTCTGGATCGGCTTTATGCTGATCATTGTATTTTCCGTTAATCTGAAATGGTTCCCCACAACGGGTGCGGATGGACTGGCCAATCTGGTGCTTCCCGCATTTACACTGGGAACCAGCGTGGCAGCGGTCGTTGCACGTTTTACCCGTTCTTCCATGATTGAGGTTCTCAAGGAAGATTATATCCGGACAGCAAGAGCGAAGGGTCTGAAGGAAAAAGCAATTGTATGGGGACATGCATTCCGGAATTCCATGATCTCGGTTGTAACGGTCATCGGTCTGCAGTTTGGCTATCTGCTGGGCGGTTCCGTTGTTACAGAAAGCGTATTTGCTTTCCCGGGACTGGGCAGTCTGCTGATCGAATCGGTTAATTATCGTGATTATCCGGCGATTCAGTCTCTTATTTTAATTTTCTCGCTTCACTTTATTGTAATCAATCTGCTGGTAGATATTTTATATGCGGTATTGAACCCGGAGATTCAGTTAAGTTAGGAGGGAGAAAAGATGGAAAACGAAAAAATCAAAGCAGAAGCGGATGACATCAGGACTCCCTTTAAAGAGTTTATTCGTAAATTTAAAAAGCAGAAAACAGCGCTGGTGGCATTTGCATTTATCATTCTGCTTGTTGTCATAGCGTTTATCAGTTACAGTGTGGTTCCTTACGGAATCAATGAATATGACTATAATGCAATTATGCAGGGACCGAGTGCGCAGCACTGGTTCGGTACCGATGAATTCGGCCGGGATCTGTTTTCACGTATTCTCTGCGGTACGAGAATTTCCTTAAGTGTAGGTCTTCTGTCCGTTACCATCGGCGCCGTTCTCGGCACGATTCTGGGGCTTCTGGGCGGCTATTACGGAGGCATTCTCGATTCCATTATCATGAGAATCTGTGATGTGCTGTTTGCATTCCCCGGTATTATTCTGGCGATCGCCATTGTGGCCATCCTCGGCAGCGGTCTGTACAACGTTGTCATTGCGGTAGCCGTATTCTCAACGCCTACTTTTGCGCGTCTGGTACGAAGCACTACGCTTTCCTATAAGAACAGTGTATTTGTTCAGGCGGCACAGAATCTGGGAGCCAGCGATGCCCGGATCCTGTTTCAGCACATTCTTCCTGCAGCGATTCCCAACATTATCGTGCAGTATACCATGTCCATCGGCAACTCGATCCTGACAGCTTCCAGTTTAAGTTTCCTGGGACTGGGTGCAAAGCCGCCCACACCGGAATGGGGTCTGCTTCTGAGCAACGGACGAAATTATATGATGAGCAGCTGGCATATCACTTTATTCCCGGGTATTGCCATTTTCCTGACCGTACTGGCATTCAACCTGCTGGGCGACGGTTTAAGAGATGCGCTTGATCCCAAGTTATCTGATTAGAAAGAGGTAGAGTATGAGAGATAATATACTGGAAATCAAAAATATGCATACCTACTTTTTTACAGATAACGGTACAGTGAAATCTGTAGATGGTGTGGATATTGAACTGGAAAGAGGAAAAACTCTGGGTATTGTAGGGGAATCCGGCAGCGGAAAGAGCGTTACGGCCCTTTCTCTCATGGGACTTCTCACCGGCACCACCGGTAAGGTTGTGGAAGGTGAAATTCTTCTGGACGGACAGGATATCCTTAAGATGTCCGATGAGGAAAGAAGAAAGATGAGAGGCAAGGATATTGCCATGGTGTTCCAGGAACCCATGACCAGCCTGAATCCGGTTATGAAGATCGGCGCTCAGATCATGGAGAATATCACGCTGCATCAGAATGTTTCCAAAGAACAGGCGAAACAGCTTACCATTGATATTCTGAAGAAAACCGGTCTTCCCCGTGTGGAAAGAATTGTCAATGAATATCCCTTCCAGCTGTCAGGTGGTCAGCGTCAGAGAGTTATGATCGCCATGGCCCTTGTCTGCAACCCCAAGATTCTGATTGCTGATGAACCGACCACGGCGCTGGATGTAACGATTCAGGCACAGATTCTGGATCTGATGAATCAGCTGAAAAAAGATATCGGTACATCGATTATTTTCATTACACATGACCTTGGCGTTGTGGCCGAGGTGTGTGATGAAGTCGTTGTTATGTACTGCGGCCGCGTGGTGGAAAAGGCCAATGTATACGACCTTTTTGAACAGCCCGGTCATCCTTATACAGAGGGGCTGCTGGCATCCATTCCCAAGATGGGTGTGGAAGTGGATGAACTGGATTCCATCCCCGGCAACGTACCCAATCCCAAATATATGCCGGAAGGCTGTAAATTTGCTCCCCGCTGTAAATATGCGACAGAGATCTGTAAGAAAGAAGAACCCGGTTTCTTTGATCTGGGCAACGGTCATGTAAGCAGATGCTGGCGCTGCCAGAAGCAGGAAGGGGGTAAATAACGATGAGTGAACCCATTTTAAAGGTCGAGGATTTTCAGGTGTACTACAAGGTGCACAATGGTCTGCTCGGCAAACCCGGATATGTAAAGGCAGTAGACGGTGTCAGCTTTGAGATCCAGAAGGGCGAGGTTTTCGGTATCGTAGGCGAGTCCGGATGCGGAAAATCCACACTGGGCAAGGCAATCTGCAAGCTGATCGAGCCTACGGGCGGCAAGGTGTTTTTCAAGGGCGAAGAAATCGAAGGATACAACTCCAAACAGATGCGGCCTGTCAGAAAAGGCATTCAGATGGTATTTCAGGATCCCTACGCATCCCTGAACCCCCGTATGTCTGTCAGAGACATTATTGCGGAGCCTCTGATCATTCACGGTCTGGCTTCCGGCAAAAAGGAAATCGATGAAAAGGTTATTGATCTGGTCAGAAAGGTTGGCCTTGACGTTTACCATGTAAACCGCTATCCTCATGAGTTCAGCGGCGGCCAGCGTCAGCGAATCGGAATTGCCAGAGCGCTGGCGGTACAGCCGGAACTGATCATTGCCGATGAACCGGTATCCGCTCTGGATGTATCCATTCAGTCTCAGGTTCTGAATCTGATGAACAATCTGAAGAAAGAACTGAATCTGACCTATATTTTCATTGCTCATGACCTGAGTGTTGTAGAACATATCAGCGACCGGGTCGGCGTTATGTATCTGGGTAATTTCGTTGAAATCGGGGATAAGAGAAAGCTCTACGATAATCCCTGCCACCCCTATACACAGGCGCTGCTTTCTGCGGTACCGATTCCCGATCCGAAGGCGAAAAAGGAAAGGATCATTCTGGAAGGCAGTATTCCTTCCGCACTGAATCCTCCTTCAGGATGCAAATTCCATACCCGCTGTCCGAAATGCATGGAGATCTGCAAACAGAAAGTACCGGAGAAGACGGTTCTGGAAGAGGGGCACGAAGTATACTGTCATTTGTATAAGTAGATGTAAATCCCCTGTAAACAGGGAATATGATCAGATAAGAACGGAAGGCATGCAGCTTTGCAGCCTTCTGTTTTTGCGTAATCACGTGAAATTTGGAGGGAAGAATATGAAATTGTTTATCAGTGCAGACATTGAGGGCTGTACAGGAACGACATTAAGTGAGGAGACACATAAATTGGAAGCATGTTACCGGGCATTTGCCGACCGGATGACAGAAGAGGTGCGAACGGTCTGTCTGGCAGCTCTGGAGGCCGGTGCAGATGAAATCGTTGTAAAGGACGGCCACGGCGATGCCACCAATATCGATATTATGCGCATGCCTGCAGGTGTAAAACTGATTCGCGGCAAAAGCGGGCATCCCTTTAATATGATGTTCGGTCTGGATGAAACCTTCGACGGTGTATTGTATGTGGGATATCATTCCGCTGCCGGAAGCCCGGAAAGTCCGCTGAGCCACACATCCACGGGCAACACCAACTATGTCACTCTCAACGGAAAACGTATGAGTGAATTCATGCTGAACAGCTACACGGCAGCCATGCTGGGCGTCCCTGTACTGTTTCTGTCGGGAGATCAGGGAATCTGCCGGGAAGCACAGGAAATGATTCCGGCCATCACAACGGTATCTACAAAAAGCGGCTGCGGCGCATCCACCATCAATGAAGCACCTGAAACAGTCCTGAAAATGCTGAAGGAAAAAACAAAAGAAGCCCTTGCAAAAGATTTTTCAGCCTGCAGGATCGACCTGCCCGCATCCTTTGACTATAAAGCAAACTACAAAGACCTGAAAAAAGCATACCGCATGTCATTCTACCCCGGAGTAAAAAAAGAAGACGAACGCACCAACAGTCTGCATACGGAGAACTATATGGATATCCTGGTCGCACACTCCTTCCTGGTCTATTAGGTGGTGGGGTTACAGTTCTGGTTTTCGGGGCCGGGGGGGAGCAGGGGGTGGTGAGGCGGAATGGCAGTGATATCCTGCACAGGGACCCGCTCCCGCTTTGATCAAACGCAGCGGTACTAAATTCGCAGTCCTTCTGACGAAGGACCGCTCATTAAGTGCCGGCGTTTTCTATGGTCCCTTTTGCAGGATACCACTGCCATTCCGCCGCCGCAGGTTCCTGCTGTTCCCACGGCAATGAAAACAAACTGTACATGAGAGAAAGGCGCATTGGTTTGATGTTTCTCATATCACTGTATGCGCGGATAGGCTCTGCAGTCCACTCTGTTGTTGTGGGTTCTGCAAGCCTGCCATTTTCGCAGCAACGTAGTGCTCGCACATATGCGCTCCCTCTCCCATATTGTTTATCGCTTCAATTTACTGGAGAAAGAGAGCGAAAAACCTATGGCGGCGGAAGGGATGGGGATGTCCTGTCAAGGGGGCCGTTGGAAACGCCGGTGCTTAGCGAGCAGGCTGCCGAAGGGAGTCTGCGAGGTTAGCATCCGCTGCGTTTCCACCCGAGCGGGAGCGAGCCCCCGGACAGAACATCCCCATCCCTTCCGCCTCACCATCTTTTGTCTCCCTTTCTCCCCCATGAAGCCCATAAACAATAAAATCACCTTGTTAAATTCCTGAAAAAGTTGTAAACTGCTTAAGGAGTATTATTTGTAACTGTTCAGAGCCAAGCAGATTTGTACAAAAAGTGCGACGAATGCTTGCATTTATGAGCACTTTTTTGTACAAATCTATTTGGCGGATACGCCACACCGAGGAAACACGCTGTGTTTTCGAGGTTGGCTCTGAACAGTTACTATTATTTTAACTTAGGAGGCAGATTATGGTTGATCTGAAACTGATCGAGGATCTTTCCAATGCGTTTGGTCCCAGTGGATTTGAAGAAGATGTGTGTAGAGTTGTGAAGAAATATACAGGTGATTTTGACCTGGTGAACGATGCGATGTGCAATCTTTACTTGAAAAACAGGAATTTTTCAGGAAATAAACCGGTGATCATGCTGGATGCGCATCTGGATGAGTGCGGCATGATGGTTCAGTCTATTCTTGAGAATGGCATGATTTCCATCGTCATGCTGGGCGGTTTTCACCTGACCAGTCTTCCGGCTCATTCTGTTATCATCAGAAATGAAAAGGGAGAGGACATCAAAGGGATTATCGGATCAAAGCCGGTTCATTTTCTGACATCAAGTGAAAAGGATGACTGTTCTCTGGAAATAGAAAAGATGTATGTGGATGTGGGTGCGTCCAGCAGACAGGAGGTTATGGAGGATTACGGTATCCGTCCGGGGGACCCGATTATGCCGGATGTGACATTTTCCTATGATGAAAAACATGGTATCTGCTTCGGAAAGGCTTTTGACAATCGTCTTGGTTGTGCCTGCATTGTGGAGACCATGAAGGAACTGCTCCATGACGAGCTGGATGTGGATGTGGTTGGTGCTTTTGCTTCTCAGGAAGAGGTGGGTATGCGGGGCGCGACAGTTACATCCCAGCAGGTGAAGCCGGATCTGGCCATCGTTTTTGAAGGTTCCCCGGCAGATGATTATTTCTTTCCGGAAGGTCTTGCTCAGGGCAGTCTGAAAAAGGGCGTGCAGATCCGTCACATGGACAGAAGTTATATTTCCAATGTGGAATTTATCCGTCTTGCACACCGGATCGGTGATGAGAAAGGCATCCGGTATCAGGATGCAGTCAGAAGAGGCGGCAGCACCAACGCCGGAAAGATCAGCCTGACCAATCAGGCGGTGCCTGTGCTGGTTCTGGGAGTACCTTCCCGATATGTTCACAGCCATTACAATTTCTGTGCAGCGGAAGATGTGGAAGCTGCTGTGCGTATGGCATCGGAAGTGATCCGCAGTCTTGACGAAAATACGGTCCGCACCATATTGAAGAAGGACATGCTGGGTTAAAAAGGAAATTCGTTCAAATCTGGATTACTGCAGAAAATGCAGAAAGAGAATACGGGAAAGCTGTCCGGCGGAGAAACCGGTCAGTTTTCCCGTATTTGTTATTTTTCCGTCCTGTAAAGTGTCAGAAACCGTTTCAGATAGGGATCCAGAGCGTGACAGGTCTCACCGGTATATCCGGTGACGGAGTCGGCGGCGGCGAGGGAATTCAGTACCGCTTCTTCTTCGGCTTCAATGACGGCGCGGAAAGGGATGTCCATAAGGGATTCATTCAGAATCTGCAGGCTGGAAAAGGACTCGTCGGATGTGCTGGAGATGATGTTGGCAGTGGAAAAGCCGATCATGACGTCGCCGCTGCCGTGTCCCACATGGGATCCTGTTCTTCCGAGACCGATGGCAGCCCGTTTCAGGATACGGCGGATCTGCCTTGAGGACAGAGGAAGGTCCGTGGCGATAATGGACATGATGGAGCCTTCATCGTCCGCTTTGGGGCAGGCTTTCTTTTCCTCATCCTGCCATTTCCTGATGGTTCTGCCCATCTCCATACCCTGAATGGTGAGATCCTCCATTTTGCCGAAATTGGATTGAACAAGTACGCCGATGTGGTAGGTTTTTCCGCCGATTTCCATTTTTCTGGAGGCGGAGCCGATACCGCCTTTCAGACCATAGCAGATGGTTCCTTTTCCGGCACCTACATCGCCCTGCTCAAAATCGGCGGAAGCAGAATGAATGGCGGAAAGAACGTGGGATGCATCTACTGCCCGTTCTTTGATATCATTCAGATGGCAGTCGTTGCATTCACCCACCACAGGGTTGAAGGAAAAAAGGGGAATCCCCTCTTCGCGGCAGCGGTCAGCCATATAGCCGACGAGTGCGTCGTGCACCAGTCCCACATTCAACGTGTTGGTCAATGCAATGGGAGACTCCAGTGTACCAAGCTCATTGATCTGGATCGTTCCCGCTGTTTTTCCGAAGCCATTTAAAACATCGGAAGCAGCAATCAGTTTTCCTGAAAATATATTCTCTTTGCGGGGGAGAATCACCGTAACCCCTGTTTTGTGACTGGCCGTATCAATGGTACAGTGCCCCACGGCAACCCCGGGAATATCACCGATGGAATTGCGGTCCCCCACAGGAAAAGAACCGATTTTAATACCGTAATCACGAATCCTTCTGCAGCTCATAAAATTTTACCTCACATATCATATCGTGTTCTGTACAAAAACCGCACTGCTCAGGCAGGTACGGGTTTTTGGTTTGTATTATATCCTTTGGTAAGTATACCACGAACCAGATGTTTTGGGGAGAAATTTATTTATTATATCGGGCATGAATCGAAAACGGATCATGGACATGATATCACTTGAATTTATGGATAAATCATGATAGAATAAATAAAAAATTACCTTTTTGGTAATTTTATAAAAGGAAGGGGATGCTTGATATAGAACTTCAGTATCATGATAAGACAGTAAAAAATTGTGTACAGATTTAAAAAAGGCTAAAAAAGATTTGCCGGCTGTTGTAGCTGAAAAGCTCCATGCGCTTATCAATCTGCTTGAAAGTTCTGAGAATCTTCAAGATGTAGCAGAAATGCAGATATATCATTTGCATCCTCTTCAAGGGAAAAGAGAAGGGCAGTATGCATTGGATATTGCAGGGAGAAGAGCAGGATATCGTTTAGTTATTATTCCGTTAAATGCCGATGGAAATGAGTGGAAAGAGAAAAATGTAAATATTATATATCAGGCAACTGAGGCAATTATTGCGTGGGAGGTGTCTAATCACTATGAATAAAATTGAATATCAGGAGTTGATTGCATTCCATCCTGGCTATTATGTTAAAGACTATATTGATGAGATGGGCATTACACAGGAAGAACTGGCAAAACGTCTTCAGACCAGTCCCAAATATGTGAGTGATCTGGTTAATGGCAGGATTAATTTGACTGATGAGATGGTTTTGAGACTTTCTATTGTATTCGGAACGTCAACAAAAATGTGGTTGAATTTAAATCAGAAATATATAGAAAAAAAACTGGAAATTGAAAAGCGAAAAAGAATAGATGAAGAATGCGGTCTTGTAAGGAAAATAGATTATAAATTCTGGGTTGAATTGGGTTTGGTTAAAGCAACCAGAAATACAGCGGAAAAAGTAGAGGAACTTCAAAGATATTTTAAAGTTTCTTCGCTTCGTGTACTTTGTCAAAGAGATTTTCTGGTTCAATACAGAACAGGCGTTTCTGAAATTACTGATCTTAATGTTATAAATGCTAATGCATGGGTGCAGACTGCAATTAATCTTGGAATACAAAGAGAAGTGGAGACTTTTGATAAGAAAAAACTATTGGAGGCAATTCCTGAGATTCGTGGTATGACGGTTCAGGAACCGAAAGTTTTTTACCCCAGGCTGAAAGCATTACTGGCAGGCTGCGGTGTAGCTCTTGTTTTACTTCCCAATCT
Source organism: Lachnospiraceae bacterium (assembly GCA_028724245.1). GTDB lineage: Bacteria > Bacillota > Clostridia > Lachnospirales > Lachnospiraceae > TWA4. Next base: position 14,772 of record JAQYDI010000100.1, on the reverse strand, counting down.
GAAGAATTGCGGTGTGAATGGTGCCGTAAAATGGCTTGGTAAAGATAAAGTTGTTCTGGCATTAAATGATAGAAGAAAATATGCAGATACATTCTGGTTTGCTTTATTTCATGAATTGGGTCATGTACTGCAGCAGAGAGTAAAGGTCCTTCTGGTAAGTGAACAGAATAGTGGAGGACTTGAAACAGATGATCTGATCCAGCGTTTTGAAAGAGAAGCTGATATATTTTCACAAAATACATTAATACCAAAAGAAGAGTATGATGAATTTCTAAAAATAAACCAAAAAGGTTTTACAGCTGAAGCGATTAATGGATTTGCCTCCAGAATAAATATTTTGCCGGGTATTGTTGTAGGCAGATTACAGCAGGATAACTATTTGACATATCAGACAACTTTGAACAGTTTGAAAATTAAATATGTGATTCGGTAAAGTATATAAAGAATCATTCCGTTTGTTTTTTCTCCCTTTGAGCATATCATCGCAGCTCCGCCGCCGCAGGTTTTCTCCAGCTCCGACCGGCGGGAGTTTTAATATGAGAGTCGTATTGTGCCGGCGGCAGGGAGGATGTTTTGAGGCGTATTGTATAGCAGGCTTGGGTTTGCTGTGCAATGCGCCTTCTTTTTTACTGTTCAGAACTTCATACGGCCTGAAGCAGAAAAACTTTACGGCCGGATTCCGAACAGTCTCCCCCCATTCTTTTTCACAATGAGCATATTCGTTCTTTTCATTATTTTTCTTCCAAACCGGATTATATAATACAGTTATACATAACGTGCGCGCGTAAAAACTGCGGCAGGACGGAAGGACAATCCCATATGTCCGGTTCTGGTGCAGGTAACAATCAACAACCATGTATAAGTGGAAATCAGGAGGAAAACATGACAAAGGAAAACAAGACAAAAAAAGAAAGCGGAGGTCTGCTGCTGTACGGTGCTCCGTGGTACATTACACTGATCGGCTGTGCGGTGGTTATTTTTTCTGCATACGTGGGTGCGCTGGCAGTGGATTTTGCCAGTATGATGGTACTGATTATTGCCTATGGTGTGATCTTTTTTGAAATCGGTGAACGGCTTCCTATCTGGAATACATATATCGGCGGCGGTGTACTGGCTGCATTTTTCGGAACGGCAATCATCCGCCAGTTGGGTTTGATTCCGGAAATGTATCTGGAGCCCATCAATGAATTTATCGGCGGCGATACAGTCAGCTTTATGACTATCTGGATCATTGTGTTGATTACTGGTTCGGTACTGTCACTGGATAAGAAAATATTATTAAAATCATTTGTGGGTTATTTCCCGGCAATTCTGGGCGGTCTGGCCGCAGCCATGGGATTCGGTGTGCTGGCCGGTCTCATGTTCGGAATTGCACCTGCTGATGTGATTCTGAAATATGTTCTGCCGGTTATGGGAGGCGGCAATGGTGCCGGCGCTGTGCCCATGTCCGAAATATATCAGAAAGTTACGGGAGAATCTGCAGTCAGCTATTATGCTTTTGCAATTATCATTCTGACCATTGCCAACATCATGTCAATTCTTGCCGGTGCCGTACTGAATGCGTTGGGTGAAAAATTCCCTGCTTTAACAGGTGATAAGAAGACGCTTCTGCGCAGCAGCAAATTTGATGTGACGGATTCCGATCAGATTACCCCCGGTTTTGGTGATATGTGCGGCGCATTGATGGTGATTTTCACCAGCTATGTGGTGGGACAGCTGTTTTCCGGTTTTATTCTGCCGGAGATTTTCGGAGCGCCCATTCATGAATATGCGTACATGATCATTTTTGTGGTGATTCTTGCGGCAACCGGCGTAATTCCGGCCAATATCCGTGCCGGTGCAAAGCGGCTTCAGAAGTTCATGAATGTGTCCTGTGCGGTTGTTATGATGGCAGGTCTTGGATTTGACTTTGATCTGGCAGAACTGGCCGCTGCATGTACGCTGTCCAATGTGGTGATTGCTTTGTTTATCGTAATCGGCGCGGTTGTGGGTTCTGCTCTGGTTGGATATCTGGTCGGATTCTATCCTGTGGATTCCGCCATTACGGCAGGTCTCTGTATGGCGAACCGCGGCGGCAACGGAGATGTGGCCGTTCTGGGTGCATCAAAACGTATGGATCTGATGGCATACGCACAGCTTTCTTCCCGTCTCGGAGGAGGCATTGTGCTGATTATTGCCAGCTTTCTGTTCTCATTTTTATAAGATCAATAGGATCGGGAGATTATCATGGCATTACATATTATTGATGAAGCGAACCGTTGTCTGAACTGCAAAAAGCCCATGTGTCAGCAGGGCTGTCCGGTTCATACACCGATTCCTCATATTATTCAGATGTTTAGGGAAAACCGGATCATGGAGGCGGGAAAGGAATTGTTCGACAATAATCCTTTATCAGCTATCTGTTCCACGGTTTGTAATCATGAGATGCAGTGCGCAGGCCACTGTGTACTGGGTAAAAAAGGAAATCCGGTTCATTTTTCCAGTATTGAGAATTATATTTCAGATACTTATCTTGACCGGATGAAGCTTGAGATTCCGGAGAAAAAGCATCAGAAAGCAGCAGTCATCGGTGCAGGTCCTGCGGGGATGACGGTTTCCATTGAACTGGCGAAAAAAGGATACGATGTGACGGTTTTTGAGTGGAAAGATAAAATCGGTGGAATCATGCAGTATGGAATTCCGGAGTTCCGTCTTCCCAAATCGGTGCTGGACCGCTATAAAAAGCGGATGGAGGAGCTGGGAATCCGTATCCGTCCCAATACGACTATCGGTGCGGTGCTGAAGATCGATGATCTGTTCCGTGACGGCTACGCAGCTGTTTTTGTGGGAACCGGTACCTGGAAACCGAAAAATCTGGATATTCACGGCGAGTGTCTTGGAAACGTTCATTTTGGCATTGATTATCTGGCAAATCCTTCAGCCTATAGTCTGGGGGAGAAAGTAGCCATTATCGGAATGGGGAATGCAGCCATGGATGTGGCAAGAACAGCACTCCGCCACGGGGCACAGCATGTATCTCTTTTTGCAAGAGGAAAACAGATTGCTGCAAGTTCCCATGAAGTATCTTATGCACGGCTTGATGGTGCGGAATTTGTTTTTGGAAAGGCCATTGAGTCCATAACAGAAAAGGGGCCTGTTTTCCGGTCCGCGATTTTCGATGAGAATGATAAAGTGATCGGTTACGGAGAGAAAACAGAACTGGTGGAAGCGGATTCCGTGATCATTTCCGTCAGTCAGGGACCGCGGCGTAAGCTGATCCGTACGACAGTGGGACTGGAGGGATCCGACAACGGCCTCCTGCTGGTGGATGAAAACTGTATGACCACCAGACCGGGCGTTTTTGCCGCAGGCGATGTGGTACACGGTTCCAAAACAGTGGTACATGCCGTGGAAGGAGCAAAACGGGCGGCCGAATCCATGATCCGCTATATGGAAGCATTGGAAAAAGCCTGAATTGACATTCTTTTTGGGAATATCACCATTATTTTATACTATTTTTCTGCTGAATCAGAGCGGAATATAATAACTTCAGAAGCTGAAACAACAGCAGTTCGAGAAAAATGTTCTGAATATGCATAAGGAGGATTTGAACGTGGGAAAATCACTGACAAGAAAAATCATTGAATCACATTATGTATCCGGAAGCATGGTGCCCGGAGAAGAAGTATTTATTAAAGTTGACCAGACACTGACTCATGACATCAATGCGGTTATGACCTATCTGGCTTTTGAGGCAGTCGGCCTTGACAGAATCCGTACGGAATGCAGCGTAAGCTATCTGGATCACAACCTGCTGTATGTCAACAACATGACGCCGGATGATCACATTTACCTGCAGTCTGCTGCAAAACGTTTCGGTGTTCATGTATCCAGACCCGGCAACGGTATCTGCCATACGGTACATGTGGCAAGATTCGGCGCACCGGGCAAGATCAGCATGGGCGGAGACAGCCACACACCTCACGGCGGTTCCATCGGCATGCTCTGCATCGGTGTGGGCGGTATGGATGTGGCAACGGCCATGACAGGTGTTCCCATGCGCCTGAAAATGCCCAGAGTCGTTAATGTGAAACTGACCGGTGAACTGAAACCCGGATGCAATGCAAAGGAAATTATTCTGGAAATGCTGCGTCGGGTAACGATCAAAGGCGGTCTGGGAAATGTATACGAATATACCGGTCCCGGTGTGAAAACGCTGGAAGTACCTGCAAGAGCAACCATTTCCAATATGGGTGCCGAGCTGGGAGCAACCACTTCCATTTTCCCTGCGGATGAACAGGTTCATAAATTCATGAAAGCACAGGGAAGGGAAGAAGATTATGTGGAACTGCTGCCCGATGAGGACGCGGAATACGATGAAGTGATCGAGATCGATCTGAGTGCACTGGAGCCTTTGATTTCCTGCCCTCATCAGCCGGACAATGTAATGCCTCTGAAAGATGCACCGAAAAAACCGGTTCAGCAGGTATTTATCGGCAGCTGTACCAATGCCAGCTATGCCGACGTGGCAAAAGCAGCAACGGTATTCAAAGGGCATCATGTGAATGAAAATGTAAGCTGTACCTGTGCGGTTGCTTCCAAACAGACCTACAGGGAACTGCTGAGAGACGGTTATGTGGATATTCTGCTGCAGGCAGGTGTACGCATGCTGGAAATTGCCTGCGGACCCTGCTGTGCCATCGGACAGACGCCTGCAACCAAAGGCGTGGCAGTCCGGACATCCAACCGCAATTTTAAAGGCCGTGCCGGCAACCCTACTGCTGGAATCTATCTGGTAAGCCCGGAAAGTGCTGCGGCTACAGCCATTAAAGGAACTTTTGCATCTGCGGAAGAAATCATGGGAGAAGGCATTGTAGAACTGGCTGAAATCAAAGAGCCGGAAACCTATCTGGTAGATGATTCCATGATCATCCCGCCCCTTCCGGAAGAGGAAGCAAAGAAAGTGGAACTGGTCAAGGGGCCGAACATCAAATTTCTTCCCGTACCGGAAGCTCCGTCACAGCATCTGTGCGTGCCGGTCAGCCTGAAAACACTGGACAATGTATCTACAGATGATATTACACCGGCCAGCGCGGAATTCTCCAGCATGCGTTCCAATATTCCGCTGATGTCCCAGTACTGTTATCATCGCTATGTTCCTGATTTTGCAGCCCGCGCAAAGGAACTGGGAAGCAGTATCATTGTGGGCGGTGAGAATTACGGTCAGGGCTCTTCCAGAGAGCATGCGGCTATCAATCCCATGTACCTTGGTGTAAAATGTGTGATTGCAAAAAGCATTGCACGTATTCACAAGGGCAATCTGGTCAATCACGGCATCATTCCCATGCTGTTTGAGGATCCTGCATCCTATGATCTGATCGAACAGGGGGATGAACTGGAAATCAATGATCTGCTGGATCAGATTCCTACAAGAAAAGTAGTTATAACCAATAAAACAAAAGGCGTTTCATTCAGGGTTAAGCTTGATCTGACAGACAATGAAGTGCAGGTCGTACTGAGCGGCGGTCAGCTGCGGTATCTGAAAAAACAGCTGGCAGAGCAGGAAGTTGCAGAAAAAGAAGCGTCGGAAAAATAAACAGCAGCAGAAGCGTAAGGAGGGTTTTGCCATGAGGGAAAAAAGACAGGAAACGATGAAAACAGCGCAGGAAAAATTCGGCAGTCTGATCGAGGGCGAATGGAAACGGATCGAACGCATGAAAACCGGTTCGAAAGTGACTGATTTTTCAAAAAAAGAAAAAATTATTATTGGCATTCTTCCCGGTGATGGCGTAGGTCCCATTTTGATGGAGCAGGCGCTTCGCGTGGCCAATGAACTGCTGAAGGATGAAATTGTTTCCGGCAAAGTGGAACTTCGTACCATCGAAGGTATGACCATTGAAAATCGTGTGGAAAAACTGGAAAGTCTTCCGGCAGATGTGCTGACAGAGATCAAAAAATGCGATGTTCTCGTAAAAGGCCCCATGGTAACACCGAGAGCCGGAGACGGCCTTCCCAACCTGGTAAGTGCCAACAGCCTTCTGAGAAGAGAACTGGAGCTCTTTGCAGCGGTACGTCCCATTAAGATTCCCGATAAAAACATTGACTGGACTTTCTTCCGTGAAAATATTGAAGGCGAATATATCTGGGGAAACAAAGGAATTCAGGTAGATGAAGATCTGGCTGTGGATTTCAAGGTTCAGACAAAGCAGGGCAGCGAAAGAATCGCAAGAGCAGCTTTTGAATTTGCGAGAAAGAACGGCAAGAAAAACGTCACCATCGTTACAAAGGCCAATATTGTCAAACTGGTTGACGGAAACTTTATTCAGGCAGTCAGAAGAGTGGGCAGAGAATATCCGGAAATCGAGATTCAGGAACGCCTTGTGGATGCCATGTGTGCAAAAATGCTGGATCCTGAATTCAATAAAGGAATCGAAGTTGTTGTATTACCCAATCTATACGGCGATATCGTTACCGACGTTGCTGCGGAACATGCAGGCGGCCTTGGCAATGCATGTTCTTCCAATATCGGCAATCAGTATGCACTGTTTGAAGCAATCCACGGTACCGCTCCCTATCTGATGTCCCACGGCAGAGGTCCTTATGCAAATCCCTGCAGCCTGATCCGTGCCATCGGACAGATGCTGATCCACATCGGCTATGCCGACAGAAACAGTATTCTGGAAAAGGCGCTGGACATCTGCACCGTGACCGAGCGGAAAGTAGTTCTGACTACAGAAACAAAGGACGCCAGCGCAGCTGAACTGACTGATTACCTGCTGGATACGATCCGCGCTGTCAGAGCAGGAGAAAAGTAAAAGTACGGACGGTATCCGGGCATCAGCAGGCAGGATCCTCACACAGCAGAATAGATAATAACCGGCTGAACGTCAGCAGACCGGATTCAGAAAAACAACAGGACAGTCATTGTAAATCAATGTTTTTTGCAATGACTGTCCTTTGTGCGCTGATTTTCGGCTGTTTCAAAATGCGGAGAAATATGTTAAGATGGTTTCATACAGCATGAACGTGAAAATGGAGGACAGTTACAATGAAAGATTCTGATTGGGAGATTCTGTACGAGCTTTATAAAAATCCGAATATGACGAAGGTGGCTAATCTTCTCTATATTACCCAGCCGTCTCTTACAAAAAGACTGCAGCATATGGAAGAAGAATTTCAGGTGACGATCGTCAACCGTACACCGAAGGGGCTGGAGTTTACACCGGAGGGAGAATTTCTTGGAAAGCAGGCGGAGAAGTACCTGAAGTTTCTGAAGGAAACGAAGGATCAGCTGGAAAAATTCAAGGAAGACAGAGAAGGACTGATCACCATCGGTTCTTCCTATACATACAGCAAATATACGCTGTCGGAGCTGCTGATCCAGTACCGCATGAAGCATCCCAATGTGGAGTTTCAGGTGATCAATGAACAGAGCAACATTCTGTTTCGTAAGATGCTGGAGGGGTCCATCGATGTAGGATTTATCCGCGGTGACTATGAGGGAGCAGTTAACCGGACGCTGATGGGGAAAAATGAAGCCTATCTGGTGACGCGCGAACCGGTGGAATTTGATGATCTGGCAAAGATGCAGATGATCGGTTTTAAAACCAATGACCGAACTCTGGAGCTTCTGCATGGCTGGTGGCGGAACCGGTTCGGTACGGAGCCGCCTGCAGCCATGGTTGTGGGATATATTGATGTGGCCTGGCAGCTGATTCACAAAGGGCTGGGGTATACCATCTGTTTTCTGCCGGATAACTTTGTAAACGAATATAACTTATGCCTGACACCGCTTAAATACAGGGACGGAAGTCCTGTTACCAGAAATACCTGGTTCATTTATTCCAGAAACAAGAGAATGACCAGAGTACTGGAGGATTTTATTTACTATATTGAGCATGAAGTGAAAACAGATCATGGGCATAACGGCGGTATCATGTCAGTCGGCGGTAAGACCGGGCAAAATGGCGGAACCGTCGGACAGGAGAAAAGGGTATGAAGGACAGCGACTGGAAAATTCTGACTGTCTTATATGAAAAAAGGAGCATGACGAAGGCAGCGGAGGCGCTTTACATGACGCAGTCGGCATTGACGAAACGGATCCGCTCCATGGAAGATGAATGGCATGTGGAAATCGTCAGGCGCAGCAGTCAGGGCGTGGTTTTTACCGAGGAGGGTAAATATCTGGTACAGAAAGCCAATATCATGGTGGATTTTCTGAAGGAGATCGAACAGCATTTTGCAGATGGAACAGCAAAGGAACTGCTGCGGATCGGCGTTCCCAACTCTTTTGCAAGACTGCATATGTCGGAACTGCTGCGGGAATACATGGAACATTTTGACCGGCTGCAGATACGGACAATATCCAATTCCAGCGACGTGATTCTGCAGCAGCTGATGGACGGGACGGTGGATATCGGTATCATATGCGGTGATTATCCTTATCTTGGTGAAAAAGTCTGTCTGTTTGAGGAAGAACTGTACATTGTGACGCAGCATGAGAAGATGCTGGACGATATTGCCCAGATGCCGTTGATCGAATCGAATTTCAATCCCATGGTCAGGACAATGGTCCATCAGTGGTGGAAGCATCAGTTCGGCAGCCTTCCCCATGACTCCCACCGGGTGCCCTACGCCGATATCGCCATTGAGATGGTGGAAAACGGTCTTGGGAATACTTATTTTTTTGGAGATAAATGGAGAATCAATGAGGAAAAGCTTCGGAAAATACCGGTGTACGGCCGGGAAGATGAACCGGTCAGACGGAAGGTCTGGATGATGATCTCCGAACGGTGTTATCAGAGCCGGGATATTATGGATTTTATTTCCATGGTGGAAGCGTATTACCTTGTGAATACTTAAAGTATAACAGCAATTATGATTTAGCAGTGGATACAGCAGTCCGGTTCAGAAAACTGTACTGATTTTTCAGCAAAGGGTCATTCCGTTTGGGAATGGCCCTTTCAGTCTGTATATGAATTTCTATTTGACAGCGCCGGTCGATATAATGGTTTTACAGAAACGTGAAATGATGATCATTTCAGACGCGAATATTTGAAACAGGAGGTTTTATATGATGTTTGCTTATGTTGGATGCAGAACGACCAGAGAAAGAAACGCACGCGGAAAGGGCCTGAAGACCTACGAAATTGCCGAAAGCGGAGAATGGAAGGAGATCCAGTGCCTGAAAACGGAGGAGAATCCGTCTTATCAGGCGCTTGATCTGGAGGGAAAGTATCTGTATTCGGTGCATGGTGATATCACTAAAGTCAGCAGCTACCGGATTCTGGAAAACGGAACGCTGGAGCATATGAATACCATTGACATCGGCGGAAAGAATCCCGTATTTATCACACCGGATAAAACGAACTGTTTTATGCTTGTGGCAGCTTTACAGGGCGGTGCGGTGTATGTCATCCGCAGAAATGAGGACGGTTCTCTGGGAGAGATCGTTCATACGGCGCATCTGGAAGGGAAAAAGGAAGGAACCATCTCCTTTGCGCATCAGTGTATCTGGGATCAGAAGAAAGAATTTCTGTTTGTGGTAACTCAGGGCAGGCTGCAGGGATACGGACAGGTGAAAGTGTTCCGTTTCGATGCGGAACATGGCACGTTAGCAGAAACCGATACTTTCCGCTCATGGGAATACGATGAACCGAGACATATCGCCATTCATCCCAACAACCGGTATGCGTATCTGATCAATGAAAAAGACAATAAAATGACATTTCTGGAGTTTGATGATGTGAACGGAAAACTGCATGCACGCCAGAATCTGCCTTCTCTGCCGGCGACCTATACCGGTGAAGGACAAGCCAGTGCTTCCATTCTTGATAAGAAGGGTGAAATTCTGATCGGCTCCAATCGGATTCATGAATCCATCGTAGTTTACCGCATTGATCAGCAGACCGGCTATATGACGGAGCTGGGGTATTACCCCGCGCTGGGCCTGACGCCCCGGTTTATCACATTTAACCCGGATTACAGCAGATTTTATATTGCTAATGAAGACAGCGATACCATTGTGGAAATGAAGCTGGATTCCGATAAGGGACAGATGGAATATACAGGACGGATCATTTTCACCGAAAGCCCTGTCTGCATCACATTCAGATAATCGGCATGACATCGGATCATGCATATGACGTCAAATAGTAAGTATTACATTCAGATACGAGGAGGATACATATGAATCTTGGTTTGATTTCACTGGTTCTGCTTCTGGCGGCCATCGCCATCGGCTTTGCAAGAAACTGCAACGTGGGAATTCTCTGCATTGGTTTTTCCATGATTCTGGGGGTTGTTTACGGCATCAGCGCCAAAGACATTCTAAGCGGCTTCAGTTCATCACTGTTTGTTCAGATGGTGGGGATCACCTACCTGTTTGCCATCATAAACGGCAACGGCACGCTGGAACTGCTGGCGAGAAAGCTGGTGGGACTGGTAGGAAAGAGAAAACATCTCATTCCCTTTGTCTTATATATTCTCGGATTTGCCATCTGCGCAGTAGGACCCGGCGCCATCCCGTCACTGGCCATTATTCCTGTTATTGCCATTCCCGTTGCCATGTCAGCCGGTGTCAATCCGATTATGGCTGCTATAATCGGTGATCTGGGTGTTATGTCGGGAAGAATGAGTCCGCTGACTCCTGAAAGCGCGGTTGTCAGCGAACTGATGAAAGAACAGGGCATGAGCGGCAGCACGATTCCCATTATGATTGCACTGACTATCACAGCGCTTGTGGTCAGCGCCATGGTATATATCTATTACAAAGGCTGGAAAGTAGACGAAAATGCAGGAGGAGAGCAGGAAAAACTGCCTGCCTTCAACAGACAGCAGTGGATGTCCATTCTGGGGCTTGTGGTTCTGGCGGTCGGTGCGCTGTTTTTCTCATGGAATGTGGGACTGACCGGTTTTATCGTTGGCACAGCTCTGATCGTTCTGGGGGCAGGAGAGGAAAAGAAAGCCATCAGCGCTATTCCCTGGAACGTTATTCTCATGGTACTTGGCGTTGGGATTCTGATGAACGTCATCTCTTTGTCCGGCGGTATTGATATCATGGTTTCTGTTCTGGAATCAATCATGAGCAGACGGACTGCATCCATGATCATGGCTGTAACAGCCGGCATCATGTCTTTCTTCAGTTCAGGTCTTGGCGTGGTATTTCCTACCCTGATTCCCACCGCCAGCGGACTGGCGGCAGGGCTGGGAGTCGATGCGCTGGAGCTGGTATCCGTCATCGTGATCGGCGGAACCGTATCCGGCTTCACACCGATCTCCACCACAGGAGCTCTGATCATGGCCGGAGTCGCACAGCAGGAAAATGCCGAAGAAAAATTCCCCCAGAACAAGCTGTTCATGGAACTGTTTGCCGTATCCTTCCTGGCGCTGGCAATACTGGCAATCCTTGCTTTCACCGGAATATACGGACTGATATAGGAGATGGATATGGGGCATCGCTGTTTTCTGTCTGAAGTCTGGATGTTAATATGCCCCATTACTTTCGGTTATAGGTACATTCGTTTTAACCATTAGCCACAGACGCTTTCGGGGAATACAATGTAATCAGAACAAAACAATAACTGCTCAGAGAAAAGAAGCAGGAATTTTCATAAGTTTTCATAAGGAGGTAGACCACGGTGAAGGTTGAGACAAACGCTGTAGCAGGTACGCTGGAATCCAGTGATGCCATGGTAACTGTTGAGCCCAATGAGGGAAATGGTATTGATTTTGAACTGGACAGTGTTGTGATTCATCAGTTTGGAAATCAGATTAAAAAGGTGGTTATGGAGACACTGGACCGCCTGGATGTGAAAGATGTCAGAATTTCAGTTGTTGATAAAGGTGCGCTGGACTGCACGATCAAGGCAAGAGTAGAGTGTGCTGTATACCGTTCCAATCATCAGACGGAAAATCTGCCGTGGGGAGGTGCGATTAAATAATGAATCCCAATAAAAAAAGATTAAGAAGAACCATGATGTTCTTAAACTGTCAGAAACCGGGCCTGATCAAGGATCCCTATATTTACAAACCTGATTCCATCATGCTGGATCTGGAAGATGCAGTGGCGGAAGGGGAAAAGGATGCTGCCAGATATTCTCTGTTCCATGCGCTGCAGGAAATTGATTATCACGGTGTGGAGCGTGTGGTCAGAATCAACGGTCTGGATACGGCCTACTGGAAAGAAGATATCAGAGTCTGCGTAGCAGGCGGTGCCGATTCCATCCGAATTCCCAAATGTGAAAGTGCGAAGGATATCAAAATGGTGGAAGATGCCATCGCTGCAGCAGAGAAGGAATTCGGAAGAGAAGAAGGCAGCACGCTGATCATGGCGGCCATCGAATCCGCCATGGGTGTTATGAAAGCTCTGGAAATCTGTGAGGCTTCTGACAGACTGTTCGGTATCGCGTTAAGCGGCGGTGATTATACAAAAGATCTGCAGACCACCATTTCCGGAGGCGGCGTGGAGCTGGCCGGTGCAAGACAGCATCTGATCATCGCGGCAAGAGCTGCCAAGGTGCAGTGCTTTGACACCGTATTTACCAATCTGGATGATATGGAAGGCTTCCGGAAGGAAGTGGAAATGATCAAGATGATGGGATTTGACGGTAAATCCATCGTTAATCCGAGACAGATTTCCGTTGTGCATGAGATTTTTACGCCTACAGAGAAAGAGATTATTTTCTCGGAGAAAGTTGTTAAGGAAATTGATGAAAAGAAAGCACAGGGTATCGGCGTATTTACGGTAGACGGAAAGATGATCGATATTGCATTTTATGATGGCGCAAAGAGAGTGATCGAACTGGCAAAAGCTTCCGGTGTGTATAAGGGGGATTTATAAAATGGTAAATAAAGTTGGAAGAGAAATTCCCGAAGAAATTTTAAAACAGACTGGTAAAGAAGTTTTTCAGGGGATTTATTATAAGGATAATACGGAATTCAAAAAACAGGGACCTGTTACAAAGGTGGTTATGAATCATGATACCAGCAAAATGGTAGGTTCCATCCATGAAGCGCTGGTAAAATGCGGTGCCCATGATGGCATGACGCTGGGCTTCCATCATCATTTCCGCGATGGGGATCTGGTTGTCAATATGGTAATGGAAGAGGTCCATAAAATGGGGATTAAAGATGTGACGATCTGCGCAAGCTCTCTGGGCAAGGCTCATGATGCCCTGGTTCCCATGATCGAGGATGGTACGATTACCGGTATTCAGTCTTCCGGTGTGCGGGGAAAGATCGGTCAGGCAATTTCCGAGGGAAAACTGAAAGGACTTGCCATCATGCGTTCCCATGGAGGACGTGTTCGTGCAATACAGACAGGTGAGACTACCATTGATATTTCATTTATCGGCGCTCCCACCTGCGATGATTACGGCAACTGCAAAGGAATCGGCGGCAAGAGCGACTGCGGTGTTCTGTCTTACTCCTTTGTGGACGGAAATCATGCCAACAAGGTGGTTGCCGTAACTGATTGCCTGGTTCCATTCCCCAATTATCCTGCTGATATCAATATGACAAAGGTTGATTATGTCTGCGTGGTGGATCAGATCGGGATTCCGGAAAAAATCGCTACAGGTGCTGCAAAGCCCACTACAGATGTGAGAAAACTGATGATGGCAGAATATTGTACGCAGGTTGTGGTTAATACGCCTTATTTTAAAGATGGTTTTTCCTATCAGACCGGTGTGGGCGGTGCTTCCATTGCTTCTGCCATTTCTCTGGGCAAGATCATGAAAGAGAGAGGCATCAAAATGGGATTTGCCGTAGGCGGTATGTCAAAGGCCATGTGCGATCTGCTGGATGAAGGGCTCATCGGCAAGCTTCTTGACACCCAGGATTTTGATACGGCAGCAGTGGAATCCGTAAAGCGGCCAAACCATCACCGCATCAGTGCAGGTGCTTATGCAAACCCCTTCAACAAGGGCTGTTTCGTAAACAAGCTGGATTATGTCATTCTGGGAGCACTGGAAATCGATGTGGATTTCAACTGCAATGTGGTTGTGGGTTCCGATGGAGTGATCACAGGCGCTCAGGGAGGGCATCCCGATGCAGCAGCCGGTGCCAAATGCACCATCGTGATCTCCCCGCTGATCCAGGGACGCATTCCTGCCATCTGTACAAAGGTTACCACAGTAACCACACCCGGCGAATCGGTTGATGTGGTGGTAACCGATTACGGCGTTGCAGTCAATCCCAACCGTCCCGACCTGCTGGAAGCGCTGAAAGCAGCAGACTGTGTTCCGCTTTATACCATTGAAGAACTGAGAGATATGGCTTACTCCATCACGGGAGAACCGGAACCGGTACAGTTTGACGACCGTATTGTGGGAATTATTGAAGGCCGCGACGGTACGGTTATGGATGTGGTACATAAAATCAAAGAGTTTACTTTTGAAGATGAGAAATAAACAGGAGAGAAGATTATGGTAAAGTTATATGACGGAGGCGTTTACCTGATTAACGGAACACAGATCGTTCCTGAAAATGAACAGGCAGAAATCGTAAACAGCAGAAAAATCAGCAAAGAAGAAGCAAAAAAGGGCACCATTGCCTATTCCATCATGGAAGCGCACAACACATCAGGAGACATGGATCATTTAAAAATCAAATTTGATGCCATGACCTCTCATGATATTACTTTCGTAGGAATCATTCAGACCGCAAAGGCTTCCGGAATGGAGAAGTTCCCCATTCCCTATGTTCTGACTAACTGTCACAATTCCCTGTGTGCAGTGGGTGGTACCATCAATGAGGACGATCATGTATTTGGTCTGTCTGCTGCCAGAAAAT
>JAQYDI010000099.1 GCA_028724245.1 Lachnospiraceae bacterium | reverse complement strand
CTGAATATCATATATCTTCTTATATTTCTTTATAATCCCACCGTGAATTGGCCTAAAATTGGCCTAAAAACGCAAAATCAGGGGTTCCAAAAACCTTTAGGAACCCCTGATTTTAAGCTGGAATCTTAATTATTCAGCTGTAGCAATGATTTCTTTCTTATTGTAAGAACCACAAGCCTTGCAAACTCTGTGAGGCATCATTAAAGCGCCGCACTTGCTGCATTTAACCAGGTTGGGAGCGCTCATCTTCCAGTTCGCTCTACGGCTGTCTCTTCTGGCTCTTGAAGATCTGTTCTTAGGGCAGATAGACATAGTTACACCTCCTTATGTCGAGATCATATATATCATGTCCGGTAACGAACGTGATAGCAAATATTAATTTTACTTATTGGATTCGTTAAACAAATCCAGAATCGCCGCCATGCGGGGATCCTTCGGTTCTTCCTTACAGTCACAGGGACCGTAATTCAGATTCTTACCACACTGATAACAGATACCTTTGCAGTCCTCTCTGCAGAGAATCTTCTCCGGCACCCGGAGTATCAGTTCCTGTAAAATCAGCTGATCCGTGTCGAGCTGATGCCCTTCCACAAATGTCTGATTGTCCAGTCGTTCCTGCTCTGCTTCCCGTTCTTCCTCTGTCAGTTCATCCGCAGGAGCAACCTCTTTCATATCAAGATCGGTCTGTACATCAAACTCCACATCCAGCGGAGTTTCTTCCAGACATCTGTCACAGGGAAGCGCCAGCTTCATCCGGCCTTTCAGCTGTAAAGCAATCTTCTGATTGCCTCTGTTCTCAAGAGTAAGAGCCATATCCGGCTTCTCAAGAACGGGGCACATATTGCCATGATAATCGAAAGATGTAAGTTCCACAGGCACTGTATAGCTGCGTACTCTGCCTTCCGATGTTAAAACTTCAGATAAATGAATCAGCATAATACCTTCCATCCGTGCCTGCAGCGGCACTTATCTCAGAATCACCTAACGCATACCTGTCCATTATACATAGAAGACTGGGATTTGTCAATCCTGTTTTTCATATAAAATTACTGTACAGGGACTATATAAAAACGGGAACGACAGAATCCGTTCCGTCGTTCCCTCCTTATCTGCTGTCAGGACAACATGAATAAAAACATCTTAGTTGTTGATCAGTTTGTCATCGCCGTTCCAGCTGTACAGCTTACGGATTTCTGCACCGATCTTTTCTGAAGGATGTTCTGCAGCTTTTCTTCTCATAGCCTTGAAGTGTACCTGACCGCCTGCTTCAGACATGTCTAACAGGAATTCTTTTGCGAAAGTACCATCCTGAATGTCGGAAAGGATCTTCTTCATGGTCTTCTTGGTTTCTTCTGTGATCAGCTTGGGACCTGTTACATAATCACCGTATTCAGCTGTGTTGGAGATGGAGTATCTCATACCTGCGAAACCGCTCTGGTAAATCAGGTCAACGATCAGCTTCATTTCATGAATACATTCGAAATAAGCGTTTCTGGGGTCATAGCCTGCTTCTACCAGTGTCTCGAAACCAGCCTGCATCAGAGCGCATACACCGCCGCACAGAACGGCCTGTTCACCGAAGAGGTCTGTTTCTGTTTCTGTTCTGAATGTTGTCTCCAGAACGCCTGCTCTTGCGCCGCCGATACCCAGTGCGTATGCCAGTGCCAGATCAGTAGCTTTGCTTGTAGCATCCTGCTCAACAGCGATCAGACAGGGAACACCCTTGCCGGCCTGATATTCGCTTCTTACTGTATGACCGGGTCCCTTGGGAGCGATCATGGTAACATCAACATCCTTGGGAGGTGTGATCAGACCGTAATGAATGTTGAAGCCGTGTGCAAACATCAGCATATTACCGGGCTCCAGATTGGGAGCGATATTTTCATTGTACATAGCAGCCTGTTTTTCATCGTTGATCAGGATCATGATGATATCAGCTTTCTTAGCTGCTTCAGCAGATGTATATACTTCGAATCCTTCTGATTCAGCCTTAGCCCATGATCTGCTGCCTTCATACAGACCGATGATAACGTTGCAGCCTGAATCCTTTAAGTTCTTTGCATGAGCATGTCCCTGGCTGCCGTAGCCGATAATTGCAATTGTCTTGCCATCCAGTAATGATAAATCGCAGTCTTCCTGATAATAAATCTTTGCCATTATACTTTTCCTCCAATAATATGTTTTAAAGGCATCAGCCTTTGTCTTACAGTCACTAAACGGTAAATACCGCTGCATCAGCAACCATACTGTATATTATAATCCGCCGCAAATCAGCGGTTATAAATCTCTGCTTCGTCGCTTCCGAACATGCCCCGGGTCAGACCGGTCACACCAGTCTTGGCAACCTTTTCAATCCGGCTGGGACCGAGAAGCCTTAAGAAAGCTTCAATCTTTGAGCTGTCACCTGTCAGTTCAAAAATAACATTGTCAGCTGCAATATCCACAACACGTGCACGGAATACTTCCGCCATGGAGATCACCTGCGCGCGTTCCTGCTCGCTGACTCTGACTCTCACCAGAATCAGTTCACGGATAACGGAACACTCCGGCTTCAATTCACGGATCTGGATCACTTCTTCCAGCTTTGCCAGCTGCTTGACGATCTGGCTGATCACTTCATCTTCACCATGCGTTGCAATCGTCATACGGGTCAGATGCGGATCATCTGTTACTCCTGCGGTGATGCTGTCAATATTGAATCCTCTTCTGGTAAACAGACCAGCCACACGGCTTAATACGCCGGGCGTATTCTCCACCAGGAGAGAAAATGTCTTTTTATCCATCTGATTTCCTCTTTTCTCTCGTTTCGTCGTTATATTCTATCATACACCTTGATTAATTTCAACCTGCTATTTTATTATTTTACATTACAAAATTAATGACTTTGGTGCCTGATTCAACTTCTGGCACATTCGGAATCCTTTGCTTTCAGAATCTTCAGTCCATGATCGACGCTGTCCAGAATCTCTTCCAGACATTCCCTTACAGCTTTGGGGCTGCCGGGCATGTTGATGATCAGTGTGTCATTGCGCAGCACGGATACTGCTCTCGACAGCATGGCACGCTTTGTATACTTCATGGACAGCATACGCATGGCTTCTGCGATACCGGGTGCCAGCCGGGTGGCAACATTCAGAGTCGCTTCCGGCGTTACATCTCTTCTGGAAAAGCCGGTACCGCCCGTTGTCAGGATCAGATCCACCTGTCTGCCGTCAGCCAGACGGATCAGTTCTGCCTCAATACGCTTCTGATCGTCGGGAATCAGTACCATTTCAACAACCTCGTATCCAAATTCCGTAACCATCTCCGCAATGGCAGGACCACTCAGATCTTCCCGCTCTCCCTTTGATCCTTTATCACTCAGTGTAACAACTGCCACGCGAAACGGTGCATTTTCATCTTTTTCAATCATGATTACCTCATCTCCTATCCTGATATGTCCGCCTTTCAAAACCTTTGTAAATACGCCCTGCGTCGGCATGATACATTCTCCCATTTTATGGTAAATACGGCAGTGCGTATGACACTCCTTGCCGATCTGCGTCATTTCCAGCAGTGCATCTCCGATCTGGAACCGGGTTCCCACCGGCAGACTCCGGAAATCATACCCTTCAATGATCAGATTTTCTCCGAAAGCTCCGGGCTGTACCTCTGCTCCCCGTGCTTTGAAAGCCTCGATTTTTTCATTGGAAAGCAGGGAAACCTGACGGTGCCATTTCCCCGCATGGGCATCATCCTGAATGCCGAAATCTTCCACCAGATCAGCTTCTTCGATCAGATGTTTCTCTGTTCCCTTTTGCTCTGATACACAGATCCCCAGTAATTTTCCCATTTCTATTCCTCCGTCCCGTCTTTCGGATTCACAAACAGGCCGCTTTTCCCGCCTTCCTTGCGAACCACATGAATATCCGTAATCTCCATTGTTTTATCCAGTGCCTTGCACATGTCAAAGACAGTCAGCAGAGCCACCGACACGCCTGTCAGCGCTTCCATCTCCACGCCGGTTTTCCCTGTTGTTTTCACCGTACAGGCAGCCTCCACATAATCCTCCTCCACAGTAAAATCCACTGACGCCTTTGTCAGGCACAGCACATGGCACAGCGGAATCAGATCCGGTGTCTTTTTCGCCGCCATGATTCCCGCAACCCGGGCCACTCCCAGCACATCGCCTTTTTTCACGCTGCCGCCCTTTACTGCATCGATCGTTTCCCGCGACATGTAAATACGCCCCTTTGCCAGCGCCACACGATTGGTATCCGCCTTTTCACTGACATCTACCATAATTGCATTCCCATTTGCATCAAAATGATTAAATTCCATTTACTCCTCCTGTTTTATCTGCAGATCCTCACCCCTGCAGAATTTCCGGTAGTCCTCCGGTGTATTCAGATTTCTGAACATCAGTTCGGGATCGGTGAAGCAACTCACGACCTCTTCTGAAATCTCTGTAATCCGATGTTCTCCCAGCAGCCGGAACAGGGAAGTTTTCCGCTCTTCCAGCTTTTTCTCCATATCAGGCAGAAGACTTCTGCTGTAAAATCCGTGAAACAGTTCCATTTTCCCGTTTCTCAGGGTCACACAGGCTTCTGTGCCTTCTTCTTTCATGCACCGGGCCTGATACCGGGCATACGCCGGGCAAAATCCCGTCATATCACATGCCATCAGAAAAATCACATCGGAATCACAATGACAGAAGGCGCTGTGTATTCCGCTGACCGGTCCCTGCCCGGGCCGGATGTCGCTGCAGGTACGCACCGGAACACCTTCATACAGCTCAGGCGTATTGGTCACCACAAGCACCTCGCTAAACTGTTTCTGCAGTTCCTCTGACAGATAAACAGCCAGATGTTTATGATCTTTTTCCAGCAGCTGTTTATCAAATCCCATACGGCTGGAACGACCCCCGGCCAGAATAACCGCCGTCCGAAACATATTATCCAGACAATCGTTCATTTACTCTCCTTTTTCACATCCTGCCTCTGAGTATTTCTCCGGCATTTTTTCTCTTCGCGGCTTTTCTTCAGCAGGCGCAGCTCCTTTTTCTGTTCTGCACTGATGCGCCTCGATTCACATGCCTTCTGTATCGTTTTCCCAAAGGTCGCCGGATCCAGACTGCAGGTTTTAAGAAACGCAAAAACCGGTTCATAAAATTTCACCAGCAGCACCGAATATGCCCAGGCAACTGCCATTTTTACATAATAATCTCCATGATGAATCTGTTCGTACAGCGAAAGCAGCTCGGAAAGATACCTTTCCTCCGCATAATAATCCATCAACAGAACGACACCAAAACGAACCGTATAGGTTTCCCCGTTCTGCAGCCAGGATTTGAGCAGAGGATAAAAATACTCCTGATGCTTTCCGATATATTTCAGCCCGGAACAGGTCATGTCACAAACGGCCCAGTTATCAATAAGAGGCAGAAACTGCTCCAGTTTCTGCTCCAGTGCCTGCGGATCCGGAACTTTCCACAATCCCAGCAGCAGACCGGTCAGCAGTTTTTCTTCATAATAATATTCTGCTGCCTGATTTTCCCGCCCATCTGCCGAAAACTGCAGTGTATACATATTGCAGGCAGCCTGCGGACCATATGCACCGATCAATTCTCCGGCGTACTTCCTTAACACAGGTGTCCTCACCCCCAGAATGCCTTCCGTGCCGGGACACAGCCGGGAATGAAAAACCCGGTACTCCTCATCCGCCAGTTCATAAAGCCTGCTGCATACATGTTCACGATCCGGAAACAATATTTTTGATTCACAATTTTCCATACACACCATCCCAAACTGTACTGTAAAACTCCCTGAATCATCCGTCCTTACATAAGAGGAGCCAACACCTTCAACAGTATCCCCAGCATGCGTATATGAAACTTTTCATGCCGCACATCTTCCATAGTTACCTCATGACATTCTTTAAGCGTATCCTGAACATCCTGTTCAATCCGGGCATTTTCAGGCACCCGATATAAAAGAACCGCATCTTCAAAATGAAGATACAGACTGCGGTAGTCCAGATTAATCGTACCGACTACAGCTCTGTCATCATCGCAGATAACCACTTTGGCATGAACAAATCCCGGTGTGTACTCATAAAGATGAACTCCGGCCCTCAGCAGCTCATGATAATGTGTTTTTGCCAGCGCAAATGCCGTGATTTTATCAGGAATATGCGGAAGAATGATTTTCACATCCACTCCGCGCTTGGCTGCATAGGTCAGCGCTTCTGTCAGTTCATAATCCAGAATCAGATAAGGTGTCATGATATGAACATAGCGGTCTGCCCGGTTGATCAGCTCCAGATAAACCCGTTTGCCCACCTGCTCATCATCAAATGGACTGTCACCGTATGGCAGCACAAAGCCCTCCGACAGCTTCAGCGTCCCCATATAATACCGGCTCAGTTCCGGATTCAGATACGGCTCCAGAACCGGAGATTTTTCAGTAATATTCCACATCTGCAGAAACATCTGGGTCAGCCCCTGAACGGCCTCTCCCTGCAGCATAACCGCCGTATCCTTCCAGTGACCGAACCGCTTCTTCTGATTGATATATTCATCTGCCAGATTGATCCCGCCGGTAAAACCGGTATGGCCGTCTATCACCAGCACCTTCCGGTGATCCCGGTTATTGTAAGTGGTTGAAAAAACAGGGCGGATGGGTGAAAAAACCTTGCATTGGATCCCCAGCTTTTCCAGTTCTTTCGGATAATGAGCCGGCAGATACGTCAGGGTATTGAATCCGTCATACATCACACGGACTTCCACGCCCTGCCGCACCTTTTCCTCCAGAATTTTCAGGACACGTCCCCACATATATCCTTCGCAGATAATAAAGTATTCCAGGAAAATAAATTTTTCCGCCTTTTCCAGCTGAATCAGAAGTTCTTCAAACTTATCCTCTCCTGAAGGAAAATATGTGACCCGGGTATTCTGATAGACCTGATTGTTGCCGTAATCAGCCAGATACTCAGCCAGATGCTCCATCCCCGGATCGGCTTCCTTCAAATCTTTCAGGGTCCCCGGATTTTTCTTCACATACTGATGTGTCATGTCATACATTTCACTCAATCTGTGATTGATCAGTCTGCTGCCCACATTCAGATCCACGAATAAAAACAGCATGCCTCCCACCACAGGAAAAACCATCGTCACCAGAATCCAGGAAACCTTCATGGCCGGATTGCTCTGTTTATTTACAATAATCAGTTCAATGATTACAATAAATAAAATATAAACCCACAGAGTAACCGTCATATACTGGCTCAACAGTGAAAATAAAAGGAAAAAAAGACCGAACTGTACCAGAAAAGACAGAATGATCAGAAATGTCCTGCCGAAAATAACCCGGTGCAGTCCCTTTTTTCCTTTTTCAAGAAACAATACTTTATCCCATTCAAAATTGTGCATGAATAAACGCCATCCTTAACATGATTCCATCCCCTGTTCTCATATACGCTCCGTTTCGCTCCCCCTCTTTATTATGATTCTGTTTTCCGATTATCTATTTTCCGGATAAAACATAAGCCTTCAGCAGTTCATAGGCAGCTTCAATTCCATCCCGGTGCACACGCTCATAGCCATGAGAAGCATATACACCGGCCCCGATCAGACCGTGCATGACATCATGCCCCGCTCCAAGCGTGACATCCACATCCGAACCATAATGAGGATACACATCCACCGCAAAATCGATCTGATGTTCCTTTGCAAGCCGGACCAGCTTTGTAACCATATCATAGGAATACGGTCCCACCGAATCCTTTGCACAGATGGAAACCTGATATTCGCTGCATTTCAGTCCTTTTCCAACGCAGCCCATATCCACAGACAACGCCTCGGTTACACCTTCCGGTACAGAAGCTGCTCCGCCGTGGCCGACCTCCTCATAAACCGTGATATGCTGCCATGTTTTTCGAGGCAGAGTCACCTTCTCATCATGAAGGAACCGCGCCACCCCCAGCGCAATTGCCACACTCAGCTTATCATCCAGAAAACGGCTCTTCAGAAAACCGGCTTTTGTATAGCAGGTTCGGGGATTCATGCATACGATATCCCCTTCCATAATGCCAAGTGCCCGTACATCCTCTTCCGAGAAAACTTTCTCATCCAAACGCACTTCCATTGTATCAAAGGAACGCTCCGTCTTGGAAAATTCCCCATTCACATGTACAGAAGCGTTCTGCATCTGAAATGTTCCTTCATATTCACCGTCAAACCTTGTAATCACCCGACAGTTCTCCGTCTCACAGTTGGAAGCATTGAGACCGCCAAGAGGAGAAATCTTCAGAGTTCCTTCCGGCAGGATTTCCGAAACCATACCGCCCAGTGTATCTGCATGGGTTTCCAGTAAAATCCCGCGGCTGCAGTCCTCTCCGCCCAGATCCACCAGAAGGCCGCCTTTATTGGTCACAACCGTTTCATATCCCATCGCTTCATACTGCTCTTTCAGATACGTGATCACATGCTTCGTATAGCCTGTGGGGCTGTCAATGGAAAGCAGCTTCTGCGCCTGTTCAATGACATAATCAATCTGATCCATAAAACATTTTCCTTTCCCTGCATCAAAATATCTTTTTCTCAGATATTATAACAAAAAAAGCAAATTGTCTCAATATCTTTCCATTTTCCCTTGTAATTACAGGGTTTTTCAGATAAACTGTTTTCAAAAATCTATCAGAAAGGAGTCCGGCTGCAATGCCGGTATTACATCCAATGCAAAATCATTCTACAACAAACGATCTTTCTCCCTGTACTGACCTGAAAACCGGTCAGATTTCTGTTCCGTCCATTGACGGGATCATCTTCGATCTGGACGGAACCCTCTGGGATTCCACCGCTGTTGTGGCAAAAGCCTGGAGCACTGTTC
This sequence comes from Lachnospiraceae bacterium, assembly GCA_028724245.1. Lineage (GTDB taxonomy): Bacteria > Bacillota > Clostridia > Lachnospirales > Lachnospiraceae > TWA4. The sequence continues at coordinate 6,072 of JAQYDI010000099.1, read as the reverse complement.
TGAAGCAGCACCCCGAAGTATCTTTTGAATCCACCCCCGACAACCTGAAAAATCTGTTCGGACGCCCCCTGCCCGTCATCGCCGATATGATCATGCCTGATCTGGAACCGGAAAAACGATATAAAATTATCGATGCCTGCTGTGAAGAAGAACACAGAGCCCTGAAAATCACCCCCGGTGCCCTTTATCCCCGTCTTGAAGAAACGCTTGCCGACCTGAACAGCCGCTACCCCCTGTTCATCGTAAGCAACTGTCAGGCCGGTTATATCGAAACCTTTCTGGAAGTAACAGGACTGGGCGGATATTTCCAAGACTTTGAGTGTCCGGGCCGCAGCGGTCTGATCAAGGGACCCAACAATAAACTGGTCATGGAACGGAATCATCTGACCTGCCCCGTCTATGTGGGAGATACCCAGGGGGATAAAGATTCTGCAGTATATGCCGGAATTGCTTTCTGCCATGCCTCCTACGGTTTCGGTACCGTTGATTCCTGTGATTTCAAAATCCGGACATTTTCTGATCTTTCTGTACTGTTCTGATTTTTCTGTACTTTTCTGTTTTTCAGACTTTTCTGCACTTTTCCGATCAACACCGGAATGACGCACATGACATACAGAAAGCTGCCTGAAACCGGCTCTGAAAACACGATCCGGCTGCAGGCAGCTGCGTTTCATCATCTGTCTTCCCAATAAAGATCCGTCAGTTACGAATTGCTATTCTTTCTCAATCAGCTTGCGGATCGTCTCCATCTCTTTATCAATCTCCTGAATGGTATCTGCACATTTTGTCAGACGCTCCACGATCTGCTCCGGATTCTTGATATTCTTTTTATACTTCATCTTATGCTCCAGACTTGCCCAGAAATCCATGGCAATCGTCCGAAACTGCACTTCCACCTTCACATATTTTTTATTCGAAGAAAGAAAGATCGGAATTGCCAGGATCAGATGAAGGCTCCGGTAGCCGTTGGGTTTTGGATTCTTGATATAATCCTTGATCCGCAGAAGACTTACATCATCCTGACTGCACAGCATTCTTGCCAGCTTGTAGATATCATCCTGAAAAGAGCAGACAACACGGACACCGGCCACATCATGAAGGTTCTCCCATATGCTGTCCACAGATACCTCAAGTCCTTTCTTGTGCAGCTTATTCACAATGCTGGCAGGGCTTTTCAGCCGGGTTTCAATCGATTCAAACGGATTGCCGTCATAATGCAGCGAAAACTCCTGATCCAGCACGTTCAGTTTCGTTTCCACTTCCATAATGGCACACCGGTACCAGATCATCATCTCGGCAAACTCTTCACCGCTTTCCAGCATCTCACAATCATTCATTATATTATATATTTCCAGTGAATTACTCAAAACACATCCTCCTCTTTGGGTAAACTTCAAGTCCAACACATATAAGACCTGAAGCCGGATTCGGTCTGTTCTGCAGACATATTTATCTTCAAATCCGTACTCATTATATCCATTTTCCCCGAAAACGGCAATAGAAAGAGAATAATTTTAGAATATTTTCACGAATCTGTCACATTATGTCAATTCAGCTCAAAACATGCCATTGCCCGAATCTTCCGGTTTCTGCCCTGTATCAAATTGACGCCCGCCTTCTTTTATGATATGTTTGTTTTACAGGATATGTTTTATCCATTTTATATTTTTTCGATTTACATTTTTATCGTTTGCAGCATTATTCTGCATGGAGGTGATACACACATGGAGAATTCCATTACCTTTGATTTTCCTTCCGAAGCACAGGATATGAGTCTGAATCTCAGCCTGAATTCTTTCGGCCATTCTGTAACTGAACCGGGCCATCAGTACGGACCGGCTGTTCGTTCTTATTATCTGATTCATTATATTCTGGAAGGAGAAGGGGATTTTCATGTCCATGATGTTCATTATCACCTGAAAAAAGGACAGGGATTTCTAATTGAACCGGATTACCAGACAACCTATATTTCTGACAGCAAACACCCATGGGCTTACATATGGATCGGTTTTTCCGGCCGGATTGCAGGAGCAATCGTGGATTCTCTGGGGCTGAGTCAGGACAATCCCATCTTCACCTGCGGCGAAGGCGAGCAGCTGAAAAAATATGTGCTGGAAATCATCCGGCACAATCATTCCACTCCTTCCGATACCTACAGAGCCATGGGCATGTTCTTTCTGTTCATCAGTACCATCGCCTGTTCTCAAAGAGACCAGCTTCCCTCTGCCGACGGCAATACCTACGTCCGTCATGCGCTGTCCTTCATACACCGCCACATCAGCGAGCCGATCCGGGTGGAAGATATTGCCGATTACGTAGGACTGAACCGCAGTTATATGAGCACTCTGTTTAAAACGCATACCGGTATGCCGCCGATTCAGTACATCCAGAACTGCCGGATCACCAAAGCCAGACATCTGCTGGAATCCTCCCGCTTATCTGTGGAAAGCATTGCCTGTTCCTGCGGTTATCAGAAAGCAGAATCCCTGATCAAGGTCTTTCGAAGAACCTATGGCTGCTCCCCCAACGCCTACAGAAAACAGGTGATCGAACGATCCAGAGAAGCATCTCTGAATATGGAAAAGGACGTCCTGCCGGATATCTCCGGTGAAACGTCCTCTGAAAACAGCTTCTAAGCATTCTTTTCCTGTCTGCGGCGGTAGATTTCAGCCTCCTTACCATATAAAAGCGGCTCTGAAACATATGTATTATATAATTGAATAATAGGCCCCATCAGCAAAGCCGTGATCACGGTTCCGACACCAATCGTTACATGGCAGAAAAATCCAACAATCACACATACCAGATCGGTACTGATCCTGCAGACACGAAAGGCCGCCACTTTATATTTATGTGCCGCTGTCAAAGCAACCGCATCATAGGCGGAAACCCCCAGATCTGCTGTAAAATACAGAGATGATGAAAAACATGTTACCAGAACACCGATTGCAAGCATGGCAAACCGTACCGGCAGAGAGGGATCGGGAAAAGCATGATCCAGCAGATTATACATAAAATCCGCAGCAATGCCTGTGCCCAGCAGATTAAAAATTGTGGCAATCCCGATATAATGACGGTTGATAAAAAATACACCCACCAGCAATGCGCCTGTAATGATCAGATAAAACGTACTGTAAGTCGAGTGAAAAACATTGGCAAAAGCTGTTACAAAACAGGTAAAGGGATCTGCTCCCAAAGAAGCTTTCTGAAATGTTCCCACACAAAAACCGGTAATTACAACACCAAAGAAAGCCATAAGAATTCTTTTCGTCTTCTGTGACATATCAATCAATTCCTCCCAGATTATTCATGCCCGCAAACAATGCTTCCAGACCGGCAGGACTGTTATGCGGCTTCCAATTCCTGAATTATTATAAAGATGAAACCGGCAGACAGCCATCCTCAGCTGATGGATAAAACTGTCCATTTGTTAGATATTTCTACTGTTTCTCCAAAACAATATTATGTATCCATACGCCTTTTTTTACCAGCACAAATCCAATCACACATTTTATCCAGTCCGCCACGCTGACCAGAACAACGATTGCCAGTACATTAAAATCTGTAAAACGGCTGAGCACCCAGGCTACAGGGATACTGACACACCATACAAAAACACTGTCAAAGAAAAATGTGATCAGCGTCTTGCCGCCCGACCGAAGGGTAAAATAGGATGCATTAAGAAATGCGTTCTGCGGCAGAAACAGCGCCTGCAAAAAGATCATATTCATGGCAAGCGTTCGGGCTTCTCCATTTGTATTATATAACCCCGGGAATACCGGCGCGATCAGCGCCATAACTGCGGCCGCCCCAATACAGCACATGACAGAAAAAGCAATCAGTTTATTGTCCGTATCTCTTGCCTCTTCCATTCTGCCGGCACCAAGAAGCTGTCCCACCACAATGGCAACCGCATTGCCAAGAGCAATGCAGACCACATTAAACAGATTGCTGATGGTATTGGAAATATTCATAGCGGCAACCACATTCAGTCCGCGTACCGAGTAACACTGGACAAGCATGGCCATCCCTGCCGACCAGAGCGTTTCATTGAGCAGCAGCGGTGTCCCTTTCAGCGTAATGTCACGAACCAGCCGGGCCGGAATCTTCAAAGTACGGTACACACCCTTCATATAAGGATAATTTTCCTTCCTCAGATGTACCCGCCCCACAACAATGACAGCTTCCACATAACGGGACAGAACCGTAGCTGCAGCAGCCCCAACAACGCCCAGCGCCGGGAAACCGAATTTTCCGTAAATCAGAATATAATTAAACACCAGATTCACAAAAACTGCTGCAATTCCGGCCTCCATGGGAAGTACTGTCTCACCGCATTCACGCAGTGTGCTCGCGTATACCTGCACCAGCATAAAAGCCGGAAATTCCAGCATCAGAACCAGCATATATTCTCTGCCGGATGCCAGCGCCAGTGCCAGATCACCACCGTCACTGCTTCCGCCCAGATACATCCGTATCAGGCTTTCTCCCTGAAATAAAAACAGCAGCGCAGCCAGCCCGGTCAGAAGAAGTGCCAGCCACAACTTAAACCGGAAAGTCCTGCGAATCCCTTCCTCATCACCCTGTCCGTAAAACTGGGCAGTAAAAATACCGGCACCGGACAGCCCGCCGAAAATACAGAGATTGTAAACCATAATCAGCTGATTCACGATCGCCACACCCGACATCTGCTCCGTCCCGATCTGTCCTACCATGATATTATCCAGCAGATTTACAAAATTGGTGATACCATTCTGGATCATGATCGGCACGGCAATAGCCAGAACCATGGCATAAAACTTCCGGTCGCCGATAAATGTCTTTTTCAATTTCCTCCACATAATAATAATTCTCCTCATCTGTACTCATAACAAGCCACGAAATTTTTACAGTAATTTCGTGGCTTGTTATGCATCTCATCTTACCATATGATTTCCTGTTTATCAAGTTGATCAGCCTGTCATTTCGCCTGCTCCATCCGGCATACACTGCCTCTCTTTCCTGTCACTCCACTTCGTTGCCGGTTTTTTCTCCATTCAGAAATGCCCTGGCATTATTCAATGTTGTTTCACTGATGGCTTCCAGCGCCTCCTCTGTGAAAAATCCCTGATGGGATGTAATGATTACATTGGGAAAAGATAAAAGCCGGGCCGTTACTGAACTTTCCATAATATCATCCGACCGGTCTTCAAATACATTTTTCTTCTCTTCTTCATATACATCAAGGCCTACGGCGAAAAATTTCCGTTCACGGATCCCCTCGATCAGATCATCCGTTTTCACCAGACCACCGCGGGAAGTATTAACAAGAATCACGCCATCCTTCATCTTCTGAATCGTATCCCGGTTGATCAGATGGTACGTTTCATCCATCAACGGACAGTGCAGGGAAATCAGATCACTCCTCCCCAGCAGTTCATCCAGCGTCACATACGTAACAAAATCAAGTTCCGGATTGTGATAGGTATCATAAGCAATGACCTTCATACCGAAGCCGCGGCAGATCCTCGCCATGGCCGCACCGATCTTTCCTGTACCCACAATTCCGGCCGTCTTCCGGTAAAAATTAAAACCAAGCATTCCGCCCAGACTGAAATCATTTTCCCTGACACGGACATATGCCTTGTTGATCCGACGGTTCACCGCCAGAGCCAGCGCCATGGCATGCTCTGCCACCGCTTCCGGTGAATATCCCGGAACCCGCATGACTTTCATCCCGTATTCGGCAGCCCTGCCAATATCCACGTTATTAAAACCGGCACACCGCATCAGAATCAGCTTCACGCCGCACTCGTGAAGAAGCTTCACCGTTTCCGTTCCCACATCGCAGCTGACAAACGCACACACACCATCGTATCCACGGGCTAACGGTGCTGTACCCGGTGCCAGCTCCGACTTCAGATAGTCGATCTGTATCTCGGGATATTCATTCCTCTTTTTTTCAAAAGATTCTTTATCGTAGCTTTTGGTATCGTAAAATAAAATTTTCATGGAAACAACCTCTCATAACTATTGCATGAAAAAAGGCTGTATAAACAGCCTTATGATTAGTATGAATCCATGATAGTGTGT
>JAQYDI010000098.1 GCA_028724245.1 Lachnospiraceae bacterium | reverse complement strand
TCTGCTTCCATTGGTTCCTCCAGATTATTTTTCTGGATTCCATTGTACAGGATTATTTCGGATATGTCACCGTTTTCCTGTATACAATCTATCATACTTATCTTTTTTTGAACATCCCTAAAAACGTGCGTTTACCGTGGTTACTGTTCAGATGATCGTCCCGCCTCCGATCACAATATCACCATCGTACAGCACTACTGCCTGTCCCTTCGTAATGCCTCTCTGGGGCCGGTCAAATACCACCCGGATCCGGTCTCCCGACAGCTGCACCACCTCCGCAGAATCTTCCTGCTGTTTATAACGAATCCGCGCTTTGCAGCGCAGCGGCTGTTCAATCTTCTCCACGGAAATCAGATTCAGATGATCTGCCTCCAGCGTATCTGTGAAAAGCTCCTGCTGCTCCCCAAGGATCACTTCATTTCTTTCCATATCCTTGCCGCACACATAAAGCGGTCGGGGAACCGAAAGCCCCAGCCCTCTTCTCTGGCCGATCGTATAGCGGATCAGCCCCTTATGCGTCCCCAGAACCGTCCCGTTCTTTGAAACAAATGATCCCGGCTCTGCCCTTTTACCGGTATAACGTTCAATAAAAGCTGCATAATCTCCATCCGGCACAAAACAGATATCCTGACTGTCATGTTTCCGTGCATTGATAAAACCGTTTTTCTCCGCAATTTCCCGGATTTCACTTTTATGAAATTCCCCCAGAGGAAACAGCGTGTGCGCCAGCTGCTCCTGCGTCATGCCATACAGAACGTAGCTCTGGTCCTTGGACAGATCCACCGCTTTCTTCAACAGATATCTTCCCCGTTTTTCATCAAAACATACTCTGGCGTAATGTCCTGTCACCACATAATCATACTGCAGTTCCTTCATCCTCTGCATCAGCCTGTCAAATTTAATAAAACGGTTGCAGTCAATACAGGGATTCGGTGTTCCGCCGCTCTGCCATGTATCCACAAAACGTCTGATCACACATTCTTCAAAATGATCGCTGAAATTCAGCACATAGAAAGGAATCCCCATCTTTCCCGCCACCTGTCTGGCATCTTCCACATCATCCAGAGAACAGCATGTTTTTTCCCTGCTGATGCCGATTTCTTCATTATTATATAATTTCATGGTAATTCCCATGCAGTCATATCCCCGTTCCTTCATCAGCAGCGCAGCCACACTGGAATCCACACCGCCGCTCATGGCAATCAGGGCACGATTTCCCGCAGGATCAGTCATCATCTTCATACCTCATATTCTATAACCAACGTTTTTATTATTCATAGTTGTTCAATAGGATTAATGTGGATATTATATAAATCTTTTCAGTAAATGTCAAGGTGCTCCCGATCTTTCATCGGGTATTTCCGAAACATCTGTCTCCGCGTACACCATAAAACAGGCGGTAAGACATCTGCTTACCGCCTGCTGAAATTTTCTTGTAATATTTTAAGACTCAGCGCTTATTCCACATCGTTCAGTGCTGCGAAATCTTCTTCACCTGTACGAACCTTTACAACCTTCTGTACATCGTAAACGAAGATCTTGCCGTCACCGATATGACCGGTATAAAGAGCTTTCTTCGCTGTTTCAATTACTTTATCAACAGCAATATTGCCGACAATGACTTCGATTTTGATCTTGGGAAGAACGTTTACATCCACTTCAACACCACGGTAACGTTCGCCTGCCCCCTTCTGGATACCACAGCCCATTACCTGTGTAACGGTCATACCTGTTACACCCAGATCATTTAACGCATTCTTCAGCTTATCATAACGGCTGGGTTTTGCAACAATTGTAACCTTGTACATACCTGTTGTATTGCCGCCGGCCTGTTCTGTTTTTACAACCTTGACAGATGCATTCTTCTGTGCATCGCTGGCCTTTTCGTAATCATCTTCACCCAGATCCGTGTTGGCATTAACTTCCATGCCGGTGGAAAGATCGGTAATATTGAAGCCTGAGTAAGCACTTACCAGACCGTGTTCATGGTAATCCAGACCTTCGATTTCAACCTGTTCGGGAACACGAAGACCAACCAGCTTGTCGATTACCGTGAAGATAATGAACATGGTAATGGCAACCCATGCGATTACGGATACAACACCCAGAAGCTGAACACCCAGGAAATGGAATCCGCCGCCGTAGAATACGCCGCTGCCATCTGCTTCAGCAAAGAAACCTGTTAAAATCGTACCCATAGCACCGCAGACACCGTGTACGGAAATCGCACCAACCGGGTCATCGATCTTCATCTTATCAAAGAATTCAACAGAAAGTACAACTGCAAAACCTGCACAGACACCAATGATAAATGCACCTGTTGTAGTAACCAGGTCACAGCCTGCTGTAATTGCTACCAGACCTGCCAGAGCACCGTTCAGAGACATGGAAACATCGGGTTTCTTATAACGGATCCATGTGAATACCATAACAACACAGGTTGAAACTGCTGCTGCCATGTTGGTGTTCATGAAGATACGGCTTGCGGATAACATATCTGCATCAGTACTCATTGCTACGGTACTTGCACCGTTGAAACCGAACCAGCAGAACCACAGGATAAATACACCTAAAGCTGCAGCTGTCAGATTGTGACCGGGGATTGCATGTGCTTTGCCGTTCTTGTCGTACTTACCAATACGGGGACCAAGGATAGATGCACCAACACAGGCTGCTGTACCACCTACCATATGTACGGCTGTACTTCCGGCAAAATCATGGAAGCCAAGGCTTGATAACCAGCCGCCGCCCCAGATCCAGTGACCGGATACGGGATATACAAAAAGGGAAATCATGGCACTGTATAAGCAGTAAGCCTTGAAATTTGTACGCTCAGCCATGGAACCACTTACGATGGTTGCTGCTGTCGCACAGAAAACGGTCTGGAAAATTACATAACACAGAACCGGTAATGTTCCAAAATCATAATCACCGCGGATGAAGGGATCAAATCCGCCGATGAGAGCACCGGAACCACCAAACATGATACCAAAACCTACCAGCCAGTAGGCGGGAGTACCGATACAGAAATCCATTAAGTTTTTCATGATGATATTACCTGTGTTTTTCGCACGGGTCATACCTGCCTCACAAAGTGCAAAACCGGCCTGCATAAAGAATACCAATGCGGCACCGATTAAAGTCCACATTACGTCAACTGATGAATACATAGACTGAACCTCCTCTTAATAATAAAAGCTATTATGATTCTTTCTTTATTCCCGGAAAAAGAAAAAGGCGCTGAGTTTTTTCTCAGCGCCTTTGCTTGTAACGAATTATAGCACGAAATTAATATTTGTCAACTGTTTTTTCAAAAAATAATTGCATTTGTTCAGAGCCGGCCTCAAAAACGCCGTGTATTTTCCCGGTGCTGTGTATCCGGTTATTTACATCTGCCAGGTTCTTCCGCCGTTCTTCAGTGCAAGATAAAGCTCCGCATTGGTTGCGTATACATAGGGGTCTGTCCAGAAAACACCAAACAGTCCCAGCGTAATGCCGCTGAGAAACTGCCAGCCGATAAAAGACAGATCCAGCACAAATGCGTTCCATTTCTCACCCTGCATCATGTCTTTGCTTAACTGAAATGCCTCTCTTCTGTCCATCTCCGGGTTCTCCGCGAGAATATACGGAATCATACGGTATTCGTAGCTTTTGATGATACCCGGAATAATAAACAGAAATGTCCACAGAACCGTATACAGATTCCTCAGAAACAGAGTCAGAACAATATTTTTATAACCGCTGCTCTGGAAAGCAAAAAACAATCTGCCCGGCCCCGGCTGTTCCTCCGGATCTGCTGCATTGTCCAGAAAAAAGCTGCATCCGCCTACCTCTATGGGGCTGCATACAAAAATTCCGATTGCCAGTGCTGCCACAGCAATAAGCATGAGCAGGCCGATGCCAAGTGATGTAAACAGACCGCCTGCTGAATCCAGAACATCCGAAACCAGACCCGTTTCCCCTTCCTCGTAGGTGATAGAATTATCCTCCCAATCTTCTCCATCTTCCCAGCTATCCTCATCTTCCAGCAGCACATCCGGACTTAAATCCAGCCCTGTACCTCCGGTAATCACATTCTGTGCACTGGATGCAGAATCTGTCTTAAATGTAACATCAGCACCGCCTACCAGAATCGACAATACCAGAGCCACCAGAACACACTTCCAGTAATTTCTCTTAAAAGCCACTTTGGCGCGGTCTTTCAGTTCTCCTCTCGTCCACATATCAATCCCTCTCTTTCTTTCGTTACTCAATACATCATTGGGACATCCTGTATTGAGTCAGAATACCTGCTGCAGCTGCCCGGACAGCCGGACACGAAAAACAACCGGACACGAAAATACTCACCGGACAGCCGCAGACGTTTATATCAATATAGCACAGGTCACAGATAAATACAAATTTTTGCTGAAATTGCATTTTTACAGCATATATAGATACTTATTTCAGTATATTCAAGCATCTGTTTTCCCGTGATAATGAATGAAAACGATTGAAGGAGAGACAGATACCGCATGATAAGCTACGATCCCTTATGGGAAACCATGAGAAAACGCAATGTTACAACCTATGCGCTGATATACAAATACGGAATCAATCCCCGGACGGTTAATAACCTGAAGCATGACAAAAGCATTACCATGTATACGCTGGAACGTCTTTGCGAAATCCTGCGGTGTACTCCCAATGACATCATACGTTTTACTTCCTGACGCACTGTTCCGAACAGCCTGCTTTTTCCAGCCGGTTCTTTTCTTTTTTCGTCTCCATCACATGACGCAGGGCCATGACCGGATGATAAAAGATCATCCGCGGACCGGAAAAACGCATGACTTCACGGATTTTTTCGCGCATTTCCGGCCGATAACAGTGCACCCTGCAGTTGGAGCAGAATGTTTTTGTCTCCATAAAGGGGCATCTGTCGCTGCGCTGCCGGGCGTAAGCATCCAGTGCAGCACATTCAGCACACAGACTTTTCCCTCCGTGCTGTTTCCGGCAATACAGAGCTATCATCCGGGATACAACCTTCTTTTCCCGCTCCCGTTTCGTCTGTACAGATCTGTTCCCATTTTTTTGTATATTGCAGGACCTGAAGAATCCTGTTCTGCGATTCAGTTCCATAAATAAATCCTTTCATTTCATTTGCCATAGGCGTAAAACCGCTGCCTTCAGGCAATGGGTATTGGTTTTGACTAACTCGGATTATTATAACATTGCCGCATCTGCCTGTCAATCGATTCGCAGATTATGGTAAAGCTTGACACATTCGGAGATGAAACGTATAATAATAGATAGAATTCTAATTATTAAGGAGATCTGCATGGATTACAAAGTATTAACCGGCAAACAGGAACGGCTGAACCGACTGATGAATCTTCATTTTTCTTCTTTTTTTGATGACCTGCCGCTGACCAGTACACAGGCCCTGACACTTGAATTTATCATTGATAAAGCACAGCACGGGGAGGTTTTTCAAAAAGATATTGAGGTATTTCTGTCCATAAGAGGTTCCTCCGTGACCAGCCTGATCAACAATCTGGAGCGGGACGGCTACATCCGCAGAGAAACGGTGGCATTTGACGGCAGATACAAACATCTTGCACCAACAGAAAAAGCGCTGGGATTAAAACCGGTCATCTCTGAACGGATCGACCGCTATATGGAAAGCCTTTTTGTCGGCATCCCGGAAGAGGATCTGAAGATCTTTGAATCAGTTCTTGAAAAAATGGCTGAAAATGCAAAATGATTTAAGAATCTTTTATCCGTATCGCTGCGCTGTTTTATTTACCCATATACATAGAATTCTATGTATATTTTGTAAATTTAATTCTATCCTGTTCTTCCTGCACATTTCCGGCATCCACCAGTTATCTTCAGCCAGATAGTTAGAATTCTACATTTATTTCGAGGAGGATTTGTTTATGAGTGAACCACAGACCGCTTCCAATCCGCTTGGTACAGAACGGATTGGAAAATTACTTCGGAGTTTTGCAATTCCGGGCATTATTTCCATGGTCATCAATTCTCTGTACAACATGGTTGACCAGATTTTTATCGGTCAGGGTGTCGGCATGCTGGGAAATGGCGCCACCAACATCATCGCACCGATTGCCACCTTCGCCATAGCCATCGCTTCCCTGTTCGGAGACGGCCTTGCCACCTATTTCAGCCTGCAGCTTGGAAAAGGAAAGCCGGAGGAGGCATCCAGAGCTGTAGGAACTTCGCTGATCTCCGGCGCAGCAGCCAGTATCCTGCTCAGTGGACTGGTACTTGCCTTTCTGACACCTCTGTGCCGCGTTTTCGGTGCTACGGATAACATTCTGCCTTATGCGCAGGAATACGGCTCCATCATTGCCCTTGGATTTCCCTTTGTGATCATTGCCGTTATCATAAACGGCGTCGTGCGTGCAGATGGAAGTCCAACCTATTCGATGATTTCCATGATGGTGGGCTCCCTGCTGAATTTCTTTCTTGACCCGCTTTTTATTTTTGTATTTAAAATGGGCATCCGCGGTGCGGCGCTGGCAACCATTATCAGTCAGTTTATCAGTATGGTTTTAAATGCAGCCTACCTGTTCCGATTCAAGAATATCAAACTGACCAGACAGTCATTCCGGTTCCGTTTTTCCTTTGCAGGCATGCTGGCTTCGCTCGGCATTGCAAGCTGCCTGAATACCATGACTTCCACGATTATTGCCATTGTATCCAACAATATGCTGACACACTACGGTTCCCTTTCTGTTTATGGTGAAGATATTCCCATCACCGTGTTCGGACTCTGTATGAAGGTAAGCATGCTGTTCTTCTCTGTGGCAATGGGCATTTCCAGTGCAAGCCGCCCCATTCTCGGCTTCAACTACGGTGCAGCCAAATATGACCGGGTCAAGAAAACCATCCGGCTGGCTGTTGGTTCAACCACTGCCGTAATGATTGCGGCCTGGCTGATCTATCAGCTTTTCCCTCTGCCGCTGATCCGTATATTCGGAACGGAATCCGCGCTGTATGAAGAATTTGCTGTAAAATGTTTCCGGATCTATCTTCTGACCAGCTGTCTGGGCGGAATCCAGCTCTGCGCCGGAACGCTGTTTCAGGCAATCGGCCGTCCCGCCATAGCAACGGTAGTTTCCCTTGCAAAGCAGGTCATCTTCTACATACCTGCCATGCTGATTCTTGCAGCATTCATGGGACTTGACGGCATCCTGTGGGCAGGACCGCTGTCAGAACTGCTTGCTTTCTTCCTCGGCGGAGGACTGATGCTGCGGGAGCTGAAGAAAATGGGATAACTGTTCAGAGCCAACCCCGAAAACATTGTGTGTTTCCCCGGTGTGGCGTATCCGCTTTCTGCCGGTAAATCATCGAAAAAATCGAAAATTCAACACCCCAAAAGGGGAGCAGACTCTGCCATCAGAATGCCTGCTCCCCTTTCATGTCCGCTATTCTTTCATGTCCATTGTCCTTTTATATCCGCTGTCCTTTTATATCCACTACCCGTTCTGATCAAACGTCTCCACATCTACTTTCCGGTTATTTCCTTCCGTCTTCCAGATCATCAAATGGATTTTATACTCCACAGAATCTCTGGCATACACAAAAGGTTCTTCCTTCAGCAGATCCACCCGTTTTCCGGCGCTTTCCAGTTCTTTTTTTCGCCGTATCGCCTTCTCTTTTATCTTCTGAATTCCAGCTTCTTCCTCCCGGTCAAATACCCGGTCCGGATAGATGGCTGCAGCATGAGACAGCTTTTGTTCCAGCAGATCCACTGCCTCCGCATGCCTGACTGTGTGAAGAAGACGGGCAATCCATTTTGCGGCAGCCTTCTGCAGAAAACCTGCAAAATGCAGAAGCCCTCCATATCCGGAAAAATGCAGAAGCCTTCCATATAACGTAAGCCAGCGCATCAGACTTTTGTCTCCGGCTTCTTCTGCAAGGGCCTTCATCTCATCCAGAGCCTCTTCCGATGCCTGCCACCAGGAATAGGAAGGCACCAGATACCGGTCCGGCACTGCAGGATAACAGCAGAAATTCAAAGGCGGAAATTCCGCCAGATAAGACAAGCGTATCTCTTCATCAGAACAGAAACCTTCCCCCAGATACTCCCGTTTATCCCGGAGAATGGCAAGACGGTATTCAAGCTGACGCAGATATTCATATCCCTCGACCCAGAAATGGCCTGTTTTCCCATAATTGAACAGATGCGTCTCCAGCGTAAGATTCTGAAAGAACAATGTAAAAACCTGTTCCCCCTGATAAACGATCAATGCAAACCGTTCCCCGTTTTTCTTTAAATCCGCCTGCAGTTCTCCCTGAAAATCAGGCTGATATTCTCCCGTCAGTACAGCCTCATGGAAGACAAGAAAACTCTCCGCTGCATCATTCATCAGATAGACCAGACGGATACAGTTTTCAGATTCTGAAGAATCCATTTCCGTAAATTCCGGAAAAATCAGTTCAAACTGCCCCTCGGAAATCAGAAGTTTTAATTTTTCATATTCATCCGAAAATGGAAGATCGTCAAGTGTCTTCACATCATCCGAATTCTCAACCGGTGGCTTTATCTCAGTTTCGTAACGCTCCAATTGATTTTCACATCCTTTTCATCTCATTGTACAGATTATGACATGGCGGATGTCGTTCGTCAATTGGTAACTGTAAATCTTTCGTTATTATAATACTGCGGCTTGCACATATATTTTATATCTGCTAAAATATTCCTGAGGTGACTGATATGCAGCGGAAAAAATGCCGGCATTTTTTATGCAGTTTATTGATTTTTGTTATGTTGCTGTCAGGAATCTGCTCTCCTGCTCATGGATCAGATTCCTTTTTTTCAGCTGCAGATCAGCAGGCTTCCGCTTCCATTACGGATACATTTTCCCGTGTCATCACCTGCCTGAAAGCATGTACCGGTGAAATGCTGGGACATCAGGAATCCATGGATCTGGTCAGACGTACAGAACAGCCGACAGTACACAATACAATCCGGATCTGCCTGTATACATTTCTCCTGCAGATACTTTTCAAAAAACCTCCGTGGATTCTGAAAACAATACCGGAAGCGCTGTCTTTCCGGACAGACTTCCATACAACAACAGTCCGCTTTATCCAGCAGAAGGACGGAAAAAAGGGCATCTCCTGCCTTGTACATCCCTGTTATAAATACGCAACTACAGTATAAGCCTGCTGCACTCAGCGGCTTAAATTTCCCTGCGCAAACGCACAGGTTTCTTTTCGTGTACAAAATGGAGGTAAACAATATGGAAAATATTATGATTGCTGTCATGGTCGTTATCGTTGTGGGTGCCGGTGTCCTCTCCTGGTGGTTTGAAAACCGTTAGTGAACAGGAACCGGTGAACATCCCCTGAATTTGACAGGAGTGTATCCCACAGGCAGAACCCTGAGATTTTCTGCCTGAACTGATTATAAAACAGCGGCTCTCCGGTTTATCGCCGGAAGCCGCTGTATGTTTTTTATAA
>JAQYDI010000097.1 GCA_028724245.1 Lachnospiraceae bacterium | reverse complement strand
ACAAGCCAGGAAACTATTGCAAAGGGAAGGATTACTTTCTCCTGATGAGCCATTAGTTTCTTGATCTAACTTGCAGATTTTATACTCTCAAACAAGTTGCCTAATTCAGACAGCTTATTTAAGTGCGCCATTTTATGGCTGCCCTCTACTTTCTTTCACACTAATCCTCCTTATGAAACTAACAAAAAGAAAGGGCTCACAGAAAGAACGTGAGCCCTGTAAATGACAACATCGGAAGACTGATAACCAGTTCTCCAAATTGTCTGGTGGTTAAAACATGAACTGATTATCTTCTATCATACTATCTTTCTACGTTGGTGTCAAACAGATATTTATCAAATACAGCGGTTGCTTCATCGGAAAGGATGAATTCATAGAATGAATCAGCTGCAGCTGTCTGTGCATCATCTGCTTCTTTATTAACAACACGGCAAATAGGATAAATTACGTCACCAGTCAGGCTGTAATCTACCATCTGGATGATATCCAGTTCGTTTTCATATCCGTATGTATCAGAGTAGTAAACGGTACCAACTTCGCAGGAACCTTCTGCAACAGCAGTACGAATCTTGCTTACGTTACCCTGTTCACTGATTTCAACACCACCCAGTGCTTCGGAAACCTGAGCTGTAGTGATTGTGGAAACATCGTCAACTGCTTCCAGTTTACTGAGATTTACCAGAGCCTGACGGGTATATTTGCCAACAGGTACACTGCCGTCTGCCAGCGCGATGCTGGAAGCTTTTTCAATGTCTTCAAGACCGGTTACCTGTGTTTCAGCGTCTTTTGCCTTAACAACGCAGACCTGATTATTCACTACATTGGCACGTTTGCCTTCGATTACCATATTATCTTCATCCTGCAGGGTATTGACCTGCTTCTGTGCAGCTGAAAAGAAAACATCACATTCAAAGCCTTCTTCGATCTGAGTCAGCAGAGTACCTGAACTGTCCGCACTGTAAGTGATGGTAACTTCGGGATGTTCTTCATTGTACATGGTTTTCAGTTCTTCCATAACAGCACTCAGGCTGGCTGCGATAAATACATGGATTTCAGTTGCTTCTCCGCCTTCAGCAGCTGCGGGAGTAGTTGCTTCTTCAGAAGCTTCCGCTGCGGGTGCTGATGTGTCAGCGGTGGTTTCCTTGCTGGAACTTCCGCCGCAGGCGGTCAACAGCATTGCAGCGACCAGCATAAAAGCAAAAATACGTGAATAAAGTTTTTTCATAATTGCTCCTTCCTTACGTACATTTTAATAAAGTTTAAAACAGTTTATAATGGTTTTGAACTGTTTCGAGAATAAAATAATATTATCGTAAAAGCGGTGAATTGTCAATAGAAATATGTTGAAATTGTACATTTTTTGAGGGGTGTTATACGGTTTTATTCGGTTTAATTCACATAAAGACAATAAGGATTTCTTTTATATATAATGATATGGTTGCACAAATGTAGAAAATGTATTAATATAAATAATGTAGAAAAAGAAAAATTATAAAAACATCACAAACATGATGGTTATTTGTCAGGAAAGGGGTTTTATCTATGAAAATCAGCGCCAGAAATCAATTAAAGGGAAAGGTAGTAAAAATTCAGAAAGGGGCGGTTAATTCAGTCGTTGTGCTTGACATCGGCGGAGGAAACCGTATTACTTCAACGATTACCAATGCGGCAGTTCAAGAACTGGGACTTCAGGAAGGTGTTGATGCATATGCGCTGATCAAGGCCTCTAATGTTATGATCGGTGTGGATGACTGAGAATCACAGCCGGATCAGAAGCAAAATTAGTGTTAAAGCATAAATGAACAGGGAAATATAATATGGAAACTTTTTACACAGCACAGGAAGTGGCTGATCTGCTGAAGATCAAAAAAACCACGGTATATGACCTGATCAAGAAGAACAGGCTTCCCTCTTCCAAGGTCGGCAAACAGATCCGTATCAGCAAAAGTGATCTCGATGCTTATCTGAAGCAGAGTTCTGACGGAACGGCGGCTGCATCCGGTTCCGGACAGGATGGCTCCGGTGCGTCGGTTCAGCCGCTCCCCATGGCAGAAGCGGCAGACAATATACTGCGGACGAGAGATTATTTACAGCATAATAACGGGCTTATCGTAGGCGGACAGGATGAACTGATTTCCATATTCTGCGCTTATTTTCAACTGGAGCCGGACAGTCTGCCTGTTATTCAGCACTCACTGAATTTTTATGACAGTCTGTATTCACTCTATTTTGAAAAAGTACATATGGCATTTGTTCCGGTTCCTGGAGGATTTCGGGACAATCCTCTGCATTATATGGTTCCGGGCATCAGTCTGGCCAGTGTACAGGTGGCTGAAATCACCTACGGGATGTATGTGAAGAAAGGGAATCCTTTCAGAATCGATAACGCAGCACAGCTGATCTCATCCGGCGCCCGTGTTATGAGGGGAGAAAAAGGAAGCGCCTGCCGGATCATACTGGACCAGTGCCTGAAAGATGCCGGTTTTGATCCGGAACAGATTAAAATCTGCAGCCGGGAGAATATTTCGGCTCTGGCAGCCGCTGCAGCCGTTGACAGCGGTCAGGCGGATGTGGCAGTGGGAAGCCGCAGTGTTCTGGGACGTTTTCCGGATCTGGAATTCATACCGCTTCAGAAAGCTGATCTGAAGCTGGTATTCCACAGCCGTTTTCTGGAGCATCCGGCGTACCAGAGCATGATTTATGTGATTCAGTCGGATATTTTCAAACGCCGTCTGATGCAGATGGACGGATATGAAGTCAAAAATACCGGCTGTGTGGAACAGCTCTGACCGTTTGGCCGGCCGGATCCGGTAAACAGAATAACAAAAAGAGCAGCAGAACAGAGGGAGTTTTAAGTTTTCTTTAAAATTCCCTTTTTATTTTGTTTAATTTTATATTTTTCATGGAATCTTTATGGCAATGAATCAGGAAAGATGGTAAAATGTAAGCCGTATTCTTTATTGCTACGGAGGTATTTTTGTGAAGAACAGTCTGTCGGGGAACGAAAAGGGCAGCAGACGTAAACAGGTGATTCTGCTGACGGCTGCGGCACTGGCTGAGGTGGTGTGTCTGATCGGCCTGGCTTTTTTTATCAGAACGAATACGCTGCTGGCGCTGATTCTTGCTTTGAGCTTTCAGATTCCGCTTGTTGTCCGGATGTTTACAGAGAACCGGCGGGTAAAGATTTTATGCAGAATTCTGAGCGTACTTCTGCTGACAGCGGGACTGATTGCTTTTCTGGGATGTCACGGAAGAAATTATTACATAGAATCCATGACGGAAGCAGATAATAACAGTGTAGATACAGAGCGTTATCAGCCTTTTAGTGAAATCTCCGCACTGGGCAGACTGGATGAAGAACCGGAGTTGGAACTGTCGGAGGATCTGCCGGTGCTGAACGGCTCTGCGTCGCTGCTTCCGCTGTATTCGTCTGTGATCAATATGCTTTATCCGGATACCATAGCAGGATTGAATGAGAACGGTTCTCCCTATCGTTTTACCAATACGCAGCAGGCTTATAAAGAGCTTTTTTCAGGAAAGACTGATATTGTTTTTTCTGAAAAACCTTCCGATTCCATATTAAAGGAAGCAGAGAAAAAGGGATTGGAACTGGAACTGATTCCCATAGGCTGGGATGCTTTTGTGTTTTTTACAAACAGCAGCAATGTGGTGACGGAACTGACGCAGGAGCAGCTGAGAGATATTTATTCCGGCAAAGTGTCCAACTGGTCAGAACTTGGCGGGGAAGATGTGGATATCGTGGCTTATCAGCGCAATCCGGGCAATGGTGCGCAGGATCGTCTTGAAACGTTCATGGGGGATGCGGTGCTGACGGAACCGGAGAGGGAACTGTATCTTGATTCCGAGCAGGGAATTGCGGAAACCGCTTCCGCTTATTCCAATGAAAGCGGCGCCATAGGCTTTTCTTTTCTGTACCACTCGCGCAGTCTCAGTGTGGACAGAGGAATCAATCTTCTGGCAGTGGATGGTGTATATCCTGATAATGACAATATATCTTCCGGAAGATATCCTTTATCAGACCGGATATATTGCGCAGTGATTAAAGGGAGAAGTTCTTCTGCTGTACAGGAACTGCTGGATTGGATTATTTCATCACAGGGACAGCGTCTTGTGGAAGCAGCGGGATATGCGCCCAATTAGTATGTCACGTGCGTCCGGTAATAGTGGTGTCCGATATGGAAGTGATACAGAATTCGACAAAAAAGTTGTTTAAAAAAAATTAAAAAATATGAAGAAAATATAAGTAATATGAGAATTTCGTAAATTCAAAGACTTGCAATTGACAACCTAAAATGTCGTGATATACTTATCGTGTAATAATTTGTTATTTTTGCATTGTGTTTTTGCGTAGAAAGTCAACATGCGTTTTGCAAAAACAGAAGTTGATGTCAGGCAGACACAGATAAAGATACTTTTCATGTCAGAAGAGGGAGGATAAGGATGTTATCAACTGATATTGGTATTGATCTTGGTACAGCCAGTATTCTGGTTTACATTAAAGGTAAGGGTGTTGTATTAAAAGAGCCTTCAGTAGTGGCTTTTGATCGTGATACAGGTAAAGTTAAGGCAATTGGTGAAGAGGCCAGACTGATGATCGGCCGTACTCCCGGCAATATCATTGCGGTAAGACCGTTAAGACAGGGCGTGATCTCCGATTATACTGTTACAGAGAAGATGCTGAAGTATTTCATCAAAAAAGCAGTGGGCAGAAAGACTTTAAGAAAGCCCCGTATCAGTGTCTGCATTCCCAGCGGCGCTACCGAAGTTGAAAAGAAGGCAGTAGAGGATGCAACCTATTCAGCAGGTGCAAGGGATGTACAGATCATCGAAGAACCTGTTGCTGCAGCAATCGGTGCCGGCATTGATATCTCAAAACCCTGCGGAAACATGATTGTTGATATCGGCGGCGGTACATCGGATATTGCTGTTATTTCACTGGGCGGTACTGTTGTCAGCACATCTGTTAAGGTTGCCGGCGATGACTTTGATGAAGCAATCGTACGTTTCATGCGTAAGAAACATAACCTGCTGATTGGTGAAAGAACTGCCGAAGATATCAAGATCAACATCGGCTCTGCATACAAGAGAGAAGAACTGGCAACCATGGAAGTCAGAGGACGCAATCTGGTTACAGGTCTCCCCAAGACAATTACCATTACTTCCGACGAAACTCTGGAAGCTTTGAGGGAGCCTGCCATGTCAATTGTTGATGCAGTTCACAACGTACTGGAGAAGACTCCTCCGGAACTGGCAGCTGATATCTTTGACAGAGGTATTGTTATGACCGGCGGCGGTTCCCTGCTGAACGGTCTGGATACTCTGATTCAGGAGAAGACAAGCATCAATACAACGATCGCAGACGATCCACTGACAGCGGTGGCAATCGGTACCGGCAAGTACATTGAACTGTTATCCAATGATGGAGTAGGAGAAGAATAATTCAGCCTGTGAGTGAATTAACTGAAATTTCCGGTTATGTGGAGCATATTATCTACAGGAATCCGGAGAATGGTTATACGGTTATGGAGGTGTCCACCAGAGAACGTACACTGACTCTGGTGGGCAGCCTTTTTTACATAAACGAAGGGGAATATGTAGAAGCAAAGGGAAGACTGACAGAGCATCCTCTGTACGGCGAACAGCTTCAGGTAACGGCTGTTGAAGTCAGACAGCCGCAGGATGTAGCATCCATTGAGCGCTATCTTGGTTCCGGGGCCATAAAAGGCATCGGTCCGGCGCTGGCCGGCAGGATTGTGGACCGTTTCAGGGAAGATACCTTTCGTATTATGGAAGAAGAGCCTGAACGTCTTGCAGAAGTGCGCGGCATCAGTGAAAAGATGGCAATGAAGATTGCCGAATCCACTATCAGCCAGCGTGACAGACGGCAGGCAGTTATTTTTTTACAGCAGCTGGGGATCGGTCTGAACCTTGCGCTGAAAATTTATGAAACCTACAAAGACGAGATTTACAGTATCATCCGAACTAATCCCTATCGACTGGCGGAGGATATATCAGGTGTAGGTTTCAGGATCGCGGACAATATAGCAGTGCGTTCCGGTATCGAAGCAGATTCTGATTTTCGAATCCGGAGCGGACTGCTGTTTGTGATGAATCAGGCTGCCGGTTCCGGTCATACATATCTTCCGGTGGAGGACCTGGTGCGGGACACCGGCAGCCTTCTGGGCATTGATATGCCTCAGGTGGATGAGTTTCTGGTCAGTCTTGCCATGGATAAAAAGCTGGTGGTAAAAGAGGAGTCCGGTCAGAAACGGGTATATCTGAATTATTATTACTATACGGAACTGGAAGCGGCCAGACGGCTCCATGATCTGAATATTTCCTATGAGGAAGAAGAGGAGGAACTGGAGAAGCGGCTGCGGGTGATTGAAGCTGAGCTGTCCATTACGCTGGAAGCCAGACAGAGAGAAGCGTTTATGGGAGCGGTGCGTTCCGGCCTCATGATCGTGACGGGAGGGCCCGGTACCGGCAAGACCACGATCATCCGCTCTATTATCCGTTATTTTGAGGATGAAGAATATGCGGTGGCGCTGGCTGCACCTACGGGGCGGGCGGCAAAGCGGATGCAGGAGGCGACAGGGTGTGAAGCACGGACGATTCACCGTCTGCTGGAGATCAACCGGATGGATGATGAAGATGCCGGTTCTGCATTTTTTGAGCGTAATGAGGACAATCCTCTGGAAGCCGATGTGGTGATTATCGATGAGATGTCCATGGTAGATATCAGTCTTTTGAATGCATTGCTGAAAGCGGTGCCGGTAGGAGCCCGTCTGATTCTGGTGGGAGATGTGGATCAGCTTCCAAGCGTAGGACCGGGCAATGTACTGAAGGATATCATCAGTTCCGAATGTTTCCCGGTGGTCCGTCTGGAGAAGATATTTCGTCAGGCAGCCATGAGCGATATTATCGTTAATGCACACAAAATCAATGCTGGAGAGTATGTGAATCCAGCAGCCAAAAGCAGGGATTTTCTGTTTATCCGGGGGACTTCTCCCCAATCAGTCATTCAGTCCTGCGTTGCGCTGGTGAAAGACAAGCTGCCCGGATATGTACAGGCCAGAACAGAAGACATTCAGATACTTACTCCCATGCGAAAAGGGCCTCTTGGTGTGGAACAGCTCAATAAAGTACTTCAGGAACAGCTGAATCCTCCTTCACCGGATAAAAGGGAGAAGGAAATCGGTGATACGATTTATCGGGTCGGTGATAAGGTCATGCAGGTGAAAAATAATTACAAGCTGGAGTGGGAGGTCCGCGGACGCAAAGGGTTTGTTCTGGAGAACGGCATGGGTGTATTCAACGGTGATACGGGGATGATCCGAAGCATGAATCTGTTTTCCGAGGAACTGGAAGTGGAATTTGAAGACGGCCACATGGTGACATATGGGTTTAAGATGCTGGACGAACTGGAACTGGCCTATGCGGTGACAGTGCATAAATCTCAGGGAAGCGAGTATCCGGCAGTCGTCCTTCCCCTGCTTTCCGGTCCTTCCATGCTTATGAGCAGGAATCTGCTCTATACAGCGGTAACCCGTGCAAAATCCTGTGTCTGCATTGTCGGACAGCCGGATACATTTGCAGCCATGATCGCCAACGACAGAAAGATGAAACGATACACAGGACTGGAAAGGAGAATATGTGAGGGCAGAGAAAGTATGGGAGCTGCTGTTTCCGCGCAGATGTCCCTTCTGCCATGAGATCGTACCTGTGGAGGGGGAGATGATCTGTCCGGATTGCCGACGTTTTGTGAGAAAATATTATCTGATTCGGGAGCCGGTATGCAAACGGTGCGGAAAAGCCCTCAGCCGTATGGAGACGGAATACTGTATGGACTGCATGGTGCACAGGCGCAGCTTTGATGGCGGGATCAGCCTCTTCCGGTACGGCAGGCGGCCGTTTAAGCCAATTCCCGGGAAAAAGCCCGGTTATGAGAAACATTATATGGGGGAATCCATTCTGCGTTTTAAGTACCATAACTGTCGGGAGTATGCTGATTATTATATTGAGGAGCTGATGTGTCAGTACGGAAGCCGGCTGATGCGTCTGCATCCGGATGTGATTATTCCGGTACCGGTACACCCTGCAAGACGGCGAATGAGAGGATATAATCAGGCGGAGATTCTGGCGGAAAAGCTGGGACAGGTTCTTGATATCGAGGTCTGCACCGATCTGCTGATTCGGGTGAAGAAAACAAGGCCTCAGAAAGAACTGAATGATGAACAGCGCCTGCGCAACCTGACGGAAGCATTTGCCGTATCCGGACAGGTACCTCGGGAGTACCGTACGGTGCTGCTGATTGATGATATTTACACAACGGGAAGTACCATGGAAGCCTGCAGCAGAAAACTGAAAAAAGCAGGTGTCTATCGCGTGTTCTGCATCAGCATCTGCAGCGGGCAGGTGCCTGACGGCAAATAGCAGCCGGAAACGCAGAAAAATGACAGGAGAAAAATGGCAGCAGAAGAGGAACAGCAGCAGAAAAATAGCAGAAGAAAGGAATTTGGATGATGGAACGTTGGATTCTGGCGACGAAAAAGGCGGATTTCGCAGGGCTTGGAAAGCAGCTGGGTGTTGATCCGGTTCTGGTGCGTCTGATGCGCAACCGTGGACTGGAAACACTGGAAGAGATGGATGATTGGCTGCATGCCGATCCGGGCAGGCTTCATGACCCGCATCTGCTGAAGGATGCGGACAAAGCGGCACAGATCATCCTCGGACACATCCGGGCAGGTCACAGAATCATGATTGCCAATGACTTTGATTGTGACGGAATCAGCAGTGGGTACATCCTGCAGAGCTGTCTGGAGCATCTGGGGGCTGATGTTTATGTGGATACGCCGGATCGGTGCCGGGATGGATACGGTATCAATGACAGGCTGATCCGGGAAGCTGCTGATCAGGGCGTTTCTTTAATTATAACCTGTGACAATGGAATTGCAGCTCAGGAACCTGCTGATTATGCAGCCGGGCTGGGCATGGAGCTGATCGTTACAGACCATCATGAGGTGCCCTTTGTGGAAGAGAATGGAGAGAAAAAATATATTCTGCCTTATGCGGCCGCCATTGTCAATCCGAAGCAGCCGGGCTGTCATTACCCTTTTAAAGGAATCTGCGGGGCTGTTGTTGCGTGGAAACTGATGCAGGTATTGTATGAACTGTATGAAAGCTGTGGAGAAGCAGAGCCGGGGACAAAGGATTACGTATGGAATTTTCTGGAAATTGCAGCTATGGCTACGGTGGCCGATGTTATGGAACTGCGGGATGAGAACAGGATCCTGGTGCGTTACGGTCTGGAGCAGATGCATCATACTTCCAACGTGGGGCTGAAAGCATTGATTGAAGTCAATCAGCTGAAGCAGCAGCAGATAGGAGCCTATCATATCGGATTTGTGATCGGCCCCTGTCTGAATGCATCAGGAAGGCTGTCAACAGCAAAAAAGGCCCTCTGGCTTCTTCAGGAACAGGATCCGGAGAAGGCGGCTGATATGGCTCAGGAACTGAAAGAGCTGAATGATGCCAGAAAAGATATGACGGCAAAGGGTGTAGAGCAGGCCAGAGAACTGGTGGAGCAGGGGATGCTTTCCAGAAAAGTACTGGTTATTCTGCTGAAAAACTGTCATGAAAGTCTGGCCGGTATTATTGCCGGGCGGATTCGGGAATACTATAACCGGCCGGTGATCGTGGTGGTGGATACGGGAAACGGACTGAAAGGCTCAGGGCGTTCCATAACTGCCTATGACATGTTTACCAGAGTAAGCCGTCATAAAAATTATCTGACCCGTTTTGGCGGACATGCCATGGCCTGCGGACTGTCTCTTCCATATGAGAATCTGGAGCCATTTGCAAGAGCATTGGATGAAGACTGCGGACTGACTGACAGGGATCTGATTCCCGTGGTCAATATTGATATTCAGCTGCCCATAGGATATCTTACTGAATCGCTGATCCGTTCTCTGGAGCAGCTGGCTCCCTACGGCAACGGGAATCCGCATCCGCTGTTTGCGGAAAAGGGATTTACCGTGGATCAGGCAAGGATCCTGGGGGTCAACCGCAACGTACTGAAGCTGAATCTCAGGGACCGGAAAGGCCTGCGGATTGACGGTCTGTATTTCGGTGATATCGAGGCATTTAACAGGCTGCTTGCAGATACATGGGGGGAAGAGCAGGTGGACCGCATGTACGGCGGGCAGCAGAATCAGGTGGAACTTCTGCTGGCTTATGAGCCGGATGTGAATGAATTCCGGGGGGTGAAAACACTTCAGATCATCATAAAACATTACGACGTTCCGCGAAAATGAGACAATATATTCGTTGCATATTTGGCCTGAAACGGGTATAATTTGTAACAGTTCAGAGAGAAACACCAAGGAGGCAGAAGATGAAAAGTGTTGAATCATATGTAAGAAGTATACCGGATTTTCCGGAGCCGGGGATTATTTTCCGGGATGTAACGTCAGTGCTGCAGGATCCGGACGGTCTGAAGCTGTCCATTGATGGAATCATGGACCTGCTGAAGGATATCGATTTTGACGTGGTTGTAGGACCGGAATCACGTGGATTTATTTTCGGTGTGCCGGTTGCCTACAATATGGGCAAGGCATTTGTTCCGGTCAGAAAGAAGGGAAAACTTCCCTGTGAGACGATTGAGATGTCCTATGACCTGGAGTATGGTCAGGCTGTAATCGAGATGCATAAAGATTCCATCAAACCGGGCCAGAAGGTGGTTATTATCGACGATCTTATGGCAACCGGCGGTACGGTGGAGGCCATTATCAAGCTGGTGGAACAGCTGGGCGGCGAGGTAGTCAAAATCTGCTTCCTGATGGAACTGGCAGGCCTGAACGGGCGCGAAAAGCTGGGTAATTATGATGTTGCATCCGTGATCCGCTACGAAGGAAAGTAACAGTGAAAGAACAGCTGATTTCTATAACCAGTGCATCGAATCCGCGTATCCGTCAGGTGATGCAGCTGCAGAAAAAACGGAAAGAACGCGAAGCAACAGGTTTATTTGCTGCCGAGGGAATCCGACTTTTCGGAGAGATTCCTTCCGGATGGCTGGAACAGGTTTTTGTATCGGAAAGTTTTCTGGAACGGGAGGATGCGCAGACAATTCTGGAACAGGCGGAAAATTGTGAGATTTTTTCTGTAAAGGACTCCGTTTTTGCGGGAATGTGCGATACGAGAACACCTCAGGGGATTCTGGCGGTGGCACACAGGAGGGACTGGACCCTTCAGGAGATTCTAAAACTGTCGGACAGACCGTTTTTTATGATGGCGGAAAATCTGCAGGATCCCGGGAATCTGGGAACAATCCTGAGAACAGGAGAAGGTGCCGGAATTACTGCCCTGATTCTGTCGAAAGGTACGGTAGATATTTACAGTCCAAAAGTAATCCGTTCCACAATGGGTTCTCTTTTCCGGGTCCCTTTTCTTTATATAGAAGATATGGCTGAAACGGCAGCCTTTCTCAGGGAGCGGGGAATTATGGTTTACGGCGCTCATCTGGAAGGATCAGTACCCTATGATGAACCTGATTACACACATCCCAGCGCCATTCTCATCGGCAATGAGGGGAACGGCCTCACTGACCGGACTGCAGCGGTCTGCAGCCGAAAGGTACGGATTCCCATGGAAGGTGCAGTGGAATCTCTGAATGCAGCCATGTCTGCGGGAATTTTGATGTATGAGGTTCACCGTCAGAGAACTGCCGGAGCGAACCGGAATTGCTGCAGCAGGCAGTGATAAACAGTTAGCAGTGATAAATAGTTAAAAGAAGTCTTCGGACTTCTTTTTTTTGTAACTGTTCAGAGCCAGACGGATTTGTACAAAAAGCAGGATAAAAAACGGGCTTTCTCATGTATTTAATCCCATACAATATCAGTTCGATTTCGGAAAAAAAGCTTGAAAATCTTAAAAAACATCTCGGATATTGACGAAAACAACACAGAACAGACTATAAAACAGAGAAAATGCGGCCAATAATGCTTGACAAGTGGGTAAATCTTTGTTATTATAAGCGTAACATTTTTGTAATAAATTAAATAAAATGTTAACAACAAAACAAAATATGTAAACAACAACTATCAGCTTATATTATTAAATGGAGGAATTTATGACAAAGCTTGGTAAAGCAGCAGCGAAAGCTGTGATGGCTACCTGTCTTGCCGGATGCTTCTTCCTTGCGAATCCCTATGAGCCCGTTGTAAAAGAACAGCAGGTTTATGAGATGAGCATCGCCAACGCAGGCAGTTATCTGGAGATTGGCGTATTAAACAATATTGCATCAGACGAGATGGTTAACCTGAGCGGGAACCGTGAAGTCGCCGGAGTTGCAGCCGTTACATCAGGAGATCTTGATTTTACGGTAAACGACAGCGCAGGTTCAGGCAGGGCTACTGGTACGAATGAAGAAGCATCTGCCAATGGGCAGAAGGCAGAAACTGACAGCCAGAAAAACGAAGCTGCTGAAGAAGAGAAGGTTATTGCTGCAGCAAATGTGGAAAACTCTCTTAATATCAGGAAGAAACCTGATGAGAAGTCAGATGTTGTGGGTAAATTATTCAGAGGCTGTACTGCTGAAGTAATCGATGAAAAGGGCGACTGGTACAAGATCAGTTCCGGCGGCGTAAAAGGCTGGGTCAGCAAGGATTATGTGCTGACAGGTGAAAAAGCAGATGGATTACTGAATGAGATCAAACCTTCTGTAGCAACAGTAACTGCTAAATCATTAAACCTCAGAAAAAGCGCGGGAACAGATGCCGATGTGGTAGCTGTCGTAAAAAAAGGAGCTGACTTTATGGTTATCTCCGAAGGGAAAGAATGGGTAAAAGTTCGTTTTACTACCAATCTGGAAGGTTATGTAAGCGCTGAATACGTTAAGGTCACAGATGGACCCGGCGAAGCAGTGTCCATTAAAACACTTGAGGAATATGTAAAACTTGCAAAAGAAAAGGAAGCCGAACGTCAGGCAGCGAAAGAAGCTGCTGAAGCGGCGTCAAGAGAAGCCGCAGAAACTTCATCTGGCAAATCTTCCGGTTCTTCAAAGAGTTCATCATCCGGCAGCAGTTCTTCCTATTCTGCAGCTTCCGATGATGTAACACTGCTGGCAGCTCTTTGCCAGTATGAAGCAGGTACCAATTATGACAACTGTCTGGCAGTTGCCAATGTAGTTCTGAACCGTGTACGCAGCTCGTCTTATCCGAACAGCATTCGCGGTGTTATCTATCAGTCAGGTCAGTTCGGCACTGTAACAAGCGGTGCACTGAACCGTTTCCTGTCAGCAGGTCCCAGCAGCACATGTGTAAGTGCAGCAAAAGCTGCTCTGTCAGGAAGCAACAATATCGGAGGAAGATTACAGTTCCGCGCCACATGGGCAACGGATCCTTCTTCTCACAGCAATTCCGTTGTGATCGGAGATAACTGCTTCTTCTAAATATTATTCGATAAGAAACATACAAACCGGAAAATCCGGGAAACGGCATGCCTCAGGGCATGCCGTTTTTGTGTTTTTTGCATTATTTTCCTGTTTTGCTATAGAGATTATCATGTATATTGGATGATTATTTCAGTTATATTTTTGTTACATATACGTAATAATTATTTATTTGATTCTGCTTACAATTAATGCTACAATAATTATCAAATCGTAACTGTTCAGAGCCAACCTCGAAAACACGGTGTGTTTCCTCGGTGTGGCGTATCCGCCAAATAGATTTGTACGAAAAAGTGCTCATGAATGCAAGCATTCGTCGCCCTTTTTGTACAAATCTGCCTGGCTCTGAACAGTTACATCAAATCATGAATATCCGGGGCGGTTTCGACCCGGAGGAAAGGAAGAAGGATATGGAAGCAATTTACTGGCTGCTGATCTGCGTTTTACTGATCGGTATCGAGCTGGCCACCATGGGCCTGACGACGATCTGGTTTGCTGCAGGTGCCTTTGCCGCATTTATTGCTGCGAATCTGGGGGCGAACCTGTTTATACAGCTGCTGGTTCTGATTGTGGTTTCTCTGATTCTTCTGTATTTTACAAGACCGGTGGCGGTAAAGTACCTGAACAGCCGCACAGTGAAAACCAATGTGGAAAGTCTGATTGGAAAGATAGCGGTAGTTACGGAAGATATTGATAATGTGGAGAATAAGGGTCAGGCCAGTGTGAACGGTCAGATCTGGATGGCGCGGAGTGCGGATGACCAGAACCGTTTCGTTCAAGGGGAACAGGTTGAGATTCTGGAAATCAGAGGCGTGAAGCTGATTGTGAAAAAACATATTCAGGAGGTATAATTATGGGTATAGGATTTTTGATTTTTATTATTCTGATCATTGCGATTCTGGCATCCTGCGTGACCGTTGTGCCACAGGCGAAGGCCATGGTTGTGGAACGGCTGGGAGGTTATCTGGCTACATGGTCCGTGGGTGTGCATTTTAAGGTTCCCTTCGTTGACCGGATCGCGAGAAAGGTCAATTTAAAGGAACAGGTTGTGGATTTTCCTCCTCAGCCGGTTATTACCAAGGATAATGTTACGATGCAGATCGATACGGTTGTATTTTATCAGATTACAGATCCCAAGCTGTATGCATACGGCGTGGAGAATCCTCTGGCGGCTATCGAGAATCTGACCGCCACCACACTGCGTAATATCATCGGTGATCTGGAACTGGATCAGACGCTCACATCCCGTGAACTGATCAACACCCATATGCGTTCCGCCCTTGATGAAGCAACGGATCCCTGGGGTATCAAAGTCAACCGTGTGGAACTGAAGAACATCATGCCGCCCAAGGAGATTCAGGATTCCATGGAGAAGCAGATGAAAGCGGAACGTGAACGCCGTGAGAAGATCCTTCAGGCAGAAGGTGAGAAGAAATCTACCGTGCTGGTGGCAGAAGGTCTGAAGGAACAGGCAATCCTTTCCGCAGAAGCAGAAAAACAGGCGGCCATTCTCCGTGCAGAAGCAGAAAAAGAGAGACGCATTAAGGAAGCAGAAGGTGAGGCTGCTGCAATCCTGAAGGTACAGCAGGCAACGGCAGAAGGTATCCGTCTTCTGAGAGAAGCCGGCGCAGATGAAGCAGTTCTTAAGTTAAAGAGTCTGGAAGCATTTGAAAAGGCAGCGGATGGCAAGGCAACCAAGATCATCATCCCTTCTGAGATTCAGGGACTGGCAGGTCTTGCAAAATCTGCAGCAGAGATCGTAAAAGAAAAGTAAGTGTGATATTTTTCGGATACAAGGTTGAAGTTCGGAAAAAGAACTGATATAGTATAAGCTGAGGTTGCAGCTGACCAGGAGGTCTGTCGTAGAAGCGGCAGGCCTCTGTTTGATATTGTGTGCCGGACGGCGCACATTTACAGGAGGAAATCATGAATTTAAAAGGACGTAATTTTTTAAAACTTCTGGATTATACACCGGAAGAGATTGAATATTTGATTGATCTTTCCGCAAAATTAAAGGCACAGAAAAAGGCAGGCATCGTTGATAAATGTCTGAACGGAAAGAATATCGCGCTGATCTTTGAAAAGACAAGTACAAGGACAAGATGTTCTTTTGAAGTTGCTGCTTACGATCTGGGCATGGGATGTACATATCTGGACCCCACCGGATCACAGATCGGCAAAAAGGAAAGCATTGCCGATACCGCCCGCGTACTGGGCAGAATGTACGACGGTATTGAGTACCGCGGATTCGGTCAGGAAATTGTAGAAGAACTGGCAAAATACGCAGGTGTTCCCGTGTGGAACGGCCTGACCAATGAATTTCATCCGACACAGATGATTGCTGATATGCTGACGATCCGGGAGCATCTTGGTCATCTGAAGGGCGTTAAATTTGTATACATGGGCGATGCCCGCTACAACATGGGCAATTCTCTTATGGTAACTTGCGCAAAACTGGGCATGCATTTTACTGCCTGTGCACCGAAGAAATATTTCCCCAACGAGGAACTGGTCAATACCTGTCGTGCCATTGCAGCCGAAACCGGCGCAACCATCACTCTGGAGGAAGATGTGATGAAGGCAACAAAGGATGCACAGGTTATTTACACAGATGTGTGGGTATCCATGGGCGAACCGGATGAAGTATGGGAAGAACGAATCCGTGAACTGGGACCTTATCAGGTCAATGCCGCATGCATGGCCAATGCTGCCGATGATGTGATTTTCATGCACTGCCTGCCTGCATTCCATGATCTCAAGACGACCATCGGTGCACAGATGGGCGAAAAATTCGGTATTTCCGAGATGGAAGTTACCGATGAAGTGTTCGAATCGGCACAGTCTGTTGTATTTGACGAGGCGGAGAACCGCATGCACAGTATCAAGGCTGTCATGTATGCAACACTGAAAGGGGAAGAATAACAGCAGACTGGAATAATAACAGACTGCAGATGTGATACAGGAAAGAAGGATGTTTGTGAATAAAAAAAGAAACAGTATGCGCATGATCAATATGGTTGTGGATTTTATTCATATCGGAATCTGTATTGCAATCATCGTACTGGCAGTAATCGTATTTCTCAGTCCCATGCACAATACGCATTGTTATCCGATTATATTTTTTCTGGCATCGGTACTGAATTTTACCAGCGCCTATGCCAGAATGAACCGCTTTCGTTCTGGCAGGGGCCGCTCTGCAGTCGGTATCGCTGCTCTGGTTCTGGGAGGATTTTTTCTGATCCTGGCAATTATCAGCGGACTCAGTGTCTGGGGATAGAGAACTGGAAATACGGTGGGCACAGGAGTGAATATGAAAGAAACAATATTGAATATTCTGCAGGAGGCGGAGAATTATATTTCCGGTCAGTATCTCTGCGAGATACTTGGCGTTTCCCGCACGGCTGTCTGGAAATGCATCCGCCAGCTGCAGGAAGAAGGATATGTGATTGATGCTGTGAAAAACAGGGGATACTGTCTGAGGGAGAGTGGGGACATTCTCTCTCTTCATGAGTTAAAACGGCATATGGGGACCGAATGGATGGGACAGAATCTGTATTTTCATGATACCATCGATTCGACCAATCTGGAAGCGAAGCGTCTGGCAGACAGCGGAGCTCCCGAAGGGACTCTGGTGGTGGCAGACTGTCAGGAAAGCGGCCGAGGCCGTCTGGGCAGAGTGTGGACATCACCGGCAGGGTGCGGATTATGGATGTCCATGGTGTTAAAACCTTCATTTTCCGCCATGCAGGCATCCATGGTGACGCTGGTTACTGCCATGGCTGTTATGGATGCTATTGAGGAGGTCACCGGTGTGCAGGTGCAGATCAAGTGGCCCAACGATCTGGTGATTCAGGGAAGAAAGGTATGCGGTATCCTGACCGAGATGAGCATGGAAGAAGGCAGGATCAGTTTTATCGTACCGGGCATTGGAATCAATGTGAATAACGATCATTTTCCGGAAGAACTTCGTGAAAAAGCCATTTCTCTGGCCATGCTGACCGGCAGTACCGTAAGCCGTGCCGCACTGGCGGGCGCTGTATGCCGTTCTTTTGAGAAATATTACGCCGATTTTCTGGAAAAGGGCAATCTGTCCGGCATGAAGGATGCATACAACGAACGTCTGGTGAACCGTAATCAGCAGGTGGTTATATCTGATGGCGCAGGTTCTTTTACATGTCTTTCCGAAGGTATCGACGAAACCGGTGCACTGCTGGTACAGCGGGAAGATGGCAGAAGAGAAGCGGTATCCGCAGGAGAAGTATCCGTGCGCGGCGTATACGGTTATGTATGATGTGGGACATGGTATGGTACAGTAAGAATACAGGTGATATATATGGATGAGAATGTTGTTTTATGCGGTGCGAATTCGTACACGCAGAAATTTTATCTGAATCAGAAATTCTATAACCTTCCGGAGATGGTGCAGGATGAACTGAAAGCCCTCTGCGTTCTGTATGTGGAGGATGTGGGCGGCATCTTTACCATGGAATTTGAACCGGACGGCAGCCTGCAGCTGAAAGTAACCAGCGATCCGGGCGATTATCTATTTGATGAAATCGGCAGTGTGCTGAAAATCAAGCAGATACAGGAAGAAAGACAGGAACTGATGGAAAGCCTCGAGATGTATTACCGCATGATGTTTTTAAACGGCGGAGAAGAGGAATGACACAGGAAAATGATTATGGAATTAATGGTGGGAAGATGACGCTGCAGTTGAATGAGAATGAGATGAGCATCAGAAGAAACTGTGAAAACAGCAGAACGGGCCGGAAAGCCGGACGGACAGCGGAGCATTCCGTAAAAATCGGTGATTTTGTACTGGAAAATCCTGTGGCGCTGGCACCCATGGCCGGGGTCACGGATCAGGCATACCGCATATTGTGCCGTGAGCAGGGATGCGGCCTGATGTACACCGAAATGGTCAGTGCCAAAGCAATTCATTATAAAAACCGCAATACAGGGCCTCTTATGGAGGTATCGCCCGCCGAAGGACCAGTGGCGCTTCAGCTGTTCGGCTCTGATCCGGAGCTGATGGGCGAGATTGCCGCGCAGGTGGAGGACGGCCCATATGTTTTTCTCGATGTGAACATGGGCTGTCCGGTTCCCAAGGTGGTCAATAACGGAGAAGGTTCCGCACTGATGAAAAATCCCGAACTGGCAGCAGATGTGATCCGGGAGATGGTGAAAAGGGTTCACAAGCCGGTTACGGTAAAGTTCCGCAAAGGCTTTTACGGTGACGAAACGCTGGCACCGGAATTTGCCCGGTATATGGAAGATGCCGGTGCAGCAGCCGTAGCCGTGCACGGAAGAACCAGAGAACAGTATTATTCCGGAAAAGCTGACTGGGATGTGATCCGTCAGGTAAAGGAAGCCGTCTCCATTCCCGTTTTCGGAAACGGAGACATCTTCAAACCGGAAGATGCGGTCCGCATGATGGAAGAAACAGGCTGCGATGCCGTCATGGTAGGACGGGGCGCAAAAGGCAATCCCTGGATTTTTGACGGAATCCGCAGACTGCTGGCCGGGGAAGAAGCGGCACCGGAAAGAACACTGGCAGAGACCTGCGACATGCTTCTTCGCCATGCCAGACTTCAGTGTGAGCTGAAAGGGGAATATATCGGCATGCGGGAGATGCGCAAGCACGCTGCATGGTACACAACCGGCTTTCCGGACTCCGCCTCTTTTCGGGCCAGTGTGAATCTGACGGAAACCTATGCGGAATTTGAGCAGCTGGTAAAGCGTTTTGCAGGTGTATAATAAACAGATTTCTGTTCAGAGCCAAGCAGATGCAGGTTGACAATTTTAAGCACATTGAGTTATAATTATAAGCCATGGATTTTGCACAGTTGTGGCATGTGAACCGGTGAATCCGAGCCGGTCGGGGTCGTGACTGATAGGCGCAGAAATTTTAGGATTTTGAGAAAGGGAGCAATCATTATGGCAGAGACAGTTAGAAAGAACATGCTTACCCGTGCCGGACTGGACCGGTATGAGAAAGAACTGGAAGAGTTAGTTAATGTCAAACGTAAAGAAGTTGCTGAGAAGATTAAAATCGCCAGAGAATTAGGCGACTTATCAGAAAACGCCGAATATGATGCAGCAAAAGATGAGCAGAGAGAGATCGAAGCCAGAATCGCAGAGTTAACACAGCTGCTGAAAAATGCAGAGGTTGTATCTGATGATGAAATTTCAATTGATAAAGTCAGCGTAGGCTGCAGTGTTAAGCTGCTGGACGTTGAATTTGATGAAGTGGTAGAATACAGAATCGTAGGTTCTGCCGAAGCGAACAGCCTGGAGAACAAGATTTCCAACGAGTGCCCGGTAGGCGCAGCTCTGATGGGAAGAAAGATCAACGATCTGGTTGATGTTCCTACAATGGCAGGTACTGTTCAGTATAAGATACTTGGAATTCAGAGGTTTGAATAATGGGAGAGAATAAAGGAAAGAATCAGCAGAAGCCTCAGGATGAGAATCAGCTGAAGAAAGTAAGAAGAGAAAAGCTTGCGACCCTGATGGAAGAAGGCCGCAATCCTTATGAAATTACAAAATACAACGTAACCGATCATACAGGAGATGTAAGAGCAAAATTTGCTGAACTGGAAGCAGGTACTCCCGAAGGCGAAGAACCCGCAGAAGTACTGGAAACCAGCCTGGCAGGCCGTATGATGTCCAAACGTGTCATGGGTAAGGCATCTTTCTGTAATCTGCAGGATTTGAAGGGAAATATTCAGATTTATGTAGCCCGTGACATTCTGGGAGAAGATCCCTACAAAGATTTTAAGAAACTGGACGTAGGTGATCTGATCGGTGTGGAAGGCGAAGTATTCCGCACTCACACCGGTGAAGTATCCGTAAAGGCAAAGAAGATCACGCTCCTTTCCAAGAGCCTGAGCCCCCTGCCCGAAAAGTTCCATGGTCTGACCAACACAGACATCCGTTACCGTCAGAGATACGTGGATCTGATCATGAACCCGGAAGCAAAGGATACCTTTATCAAGAGATCAAAGATCATCCGTGCCATCCGTACTTATCTGGACGGACAGGGCTTCATGGAAGTGGAAACGCCCATGCTGGTAGCCAACGCAGGCGGCGCAGCAGCAAGACCCTTCGAAACACATTTCAATGCCCTGGACGAAGACCTGAAGCTCCGTATTTCACTGGAACTTTACCTGAAGCGTCTGATCGTCGGCGGTCTGGAACGTGTATACGAAATCGGCCGTGTATTCCGTAACGAAGGTCTGGACACCAGACACAATCCGGAATTCACCCTGATGGAACTGTATCAGGCATATACGGATTACAACGGTATGATGGATCTGACAGAAAACCTGTACCGCCATGTAGCACAGGAAGTACTGGGAACCACCACCATCACCTACAACGGAATCGAGATGGATCTGGGCAAGCCCTTCGAACGCATTACCATGGTAGATGCCGTCAAGAAATATGCAGGTGTGGATTTCAACGAAATCCCTGATCTGGAAGCAGCCAGAGCCGCAGCAAAAGAACATCATATTGAATATGAAGAAAGACATAAAAAAGGTGATATCCTGAACCTGTTCTTCGAAGAATACGCAGAAAAGCACCTGATCCAGCCTACATTTGTCATGGATCACCCCACCGATATCTCACCTTTAACAAAGATGAAACCGGACAACCCCGAATACGTAGAACGTTTCGAATTCTTCATGAACGGCTGGGAGATGGCCAACGCCTACTCCGAGCTGAACGATCCCATCGATCAGAGAGAACGTTTCAAAGCACAGGAAGAAGCACTGGCACAGGGCGACGAAGAAGCCAACACCACCGACGAAGACTTCCTGCATGCACTGGAAATCGGTATGCCTCCCACAGGCGGCATCGGATTCGGAATTGACAGAATGGTTATGCTGCTCACGGATTCCGCGGCGATCAGAGATGTGCTGCTGTTCCCGACAATGAAGTCATTACCGAACGACAAGTAAGAAAACCCCAGTATTTATGCGGGTTTCGGGACTTTCCAAACCGAATAAATTTACCTCTTTACACCAAATTTACACCAATCGGTGCTAAAAACGGTGCAGAGACTGAAAAATCGCATAATTTTAAGTTTCACACAGCTCCTGAGAAGTTACGGCTTTTCAGGAGCTTCTTTCATTTCTCATAGTTTTCGGGCTACATCGCAAACTACACCAATCCCGTTTTTCTCAATATAATGAGGATAATCACAGAGGAAGGCGTGGCTAAACTATGAGCAACAATTTATTATAGCACTTCAATTATTAACCTATTGACATATTAAAGAAAAAAACAATATAATATAAACGAATATTTATTGCCGGGAAAGGGAGAAATCCGAAAGGAAAAGCAGGATATGCTGCGGCAGACTGCGCCGGCAGATAAGCAAACACAGGCGCCGGACTCGTTGGTGAGCCGGCATCGCACCAACTACGAGATTGAAATCCACCCTGAACGGTTGACGGTTTCCAACTGAGTTTAATAAACCGGAGGTTA
>JAQYDI010000096.1 GCA_028724245.1 Lachnospiraceae bacterium | reverse complement strand
TGCGTCTACGGTATTGTACAATTGCTGAAAAAACGTACCGAACAGAATCGGGAAGAAATAAACCAGAATCTCTTTCCAGATGACCCCGTCGGTGATGGGATTGTATTCGATTTCCGTATTCTTTTCGCTGATCAAGATTGTCTCCTCCTTTGTTTTCACGAGTTTTAAGTATACCATATATTCCACATGGACAACAAGAGTATTCTAAGTTCAAATTGCTGAAAGAGGATTTTGATTGCCCGGATATTTTATGTATCAATTACCGGTATGCTTCAAAATTTTTCCCTTTTTCTGGAGTTCCCGACAACACGGGAGGAATCCGTTTGTTCAGGATACATCCTGAGCAAATGTGCAATTAAAACAATATCCCATCTTTTTCTTGAACAATTATCCAATTATGTGAGATATTTTGTCAAAAAAATGAGAAAACAGATCCATTTCTCATTGTGAAGAATCCACAAATCCGTGAAAGTGCACAAAAATAATTACCAAAACAGAATCAGGCATATAGACAGGAAATAATTTCCGTGTTATATTGATACTACCAAAAGGTAGTACCAAATGGTGCTACCAAGTGAAGTGCAATTATTATTTTAAAACACAATCACACAGCTTTTGTGCCGGAACACAGCACCAAAGACTGCGGCAAATGATTGTGAACGAGATGACATATTTTTTCAGGAGAGGAGTTATCAGATGAAAATCCTTGTTTGTATCAAGCAGGTTCCTGCCAGCAGTAAAGTGGAAGTAGATCCCGTTACCGGCGTACTGAAGAGAAATGGTGTGGATTCCAAAATGAATCCCTATGATCTGTATGCATTGGAAACAGCCCTTCGTATCCGTGAGGAAAAGGGCGGCTCCATCAGTGTTGTTACCATGGGTCCTCCTCAGGCACAGAAGGTGATTCAGGAAGCGTTTTCCATGGGTGTTGACGATGGTGCCATTCTTTCTGACCGTAAATTTGGTGGTGCTGACGTACTTGCAACCAGCTATACCATTGCCCAGGGCATTAAGAAAATGGGTCAGTTTGATCTGATCCTGTGCGGTAAGCAGACTACAGATGGTGACACTGCTCAGGTTGGTTCTGAAGTTGCAGAATGGCTTGGCATTCCCAGTGTGAACAATGTATGTGAAATCAGAGAAGTAGGGGAAGAAGATATGGTGATTGCCATGGATATGACAGAAGATATCGAAATCACACGTATTAAGTTCCCTTGTTTGTTATCGGTTGATAAAGACATTTTCCAGCCTCGACTTCCTTCTTATCTGAAGAAGCAGGCTTCCAGAGATCGCGAAATCACCATGTATACCTTTGCAGATATGGAAGATCAGAACGAACTTCATTATGGTCTGAACGGATCTCCCACACAGGTTCAGAGAATCTTCCCTCCTGAAGTGAATGATTCGCAGGAATTCTGGGAAGGTACCGGTGCAGAACTTGCAGATCGTTTATTTAACAAAGTAAAAGAACTGAAATTTATCTAGGAGGCATTATGGGAAAGTTAGTTATTGATCAGTCAAAAATAGAAGATATCCAGGCACTCATTGACATCTGTCCTTTTGATGCTATGGAAGAAGTAAATGGCAGGCTGGAAATTAATGCCGGCTGCAAAACATGTAAGCTTTGTGTAAAAAAGGGTCCTAAGGGAGCAGTAACCTATGTAGAAGATACAAAGCCTGAAATTGATAAGAGTCTGTGGAACGGCATGGTTGTCTATGTGGATCATGTGGATGGCAGAATTCACCCCGTAACATTGGAGCTGATCGGCAAGGCGAAGGAACTGGCTGCAAAGATCAGCCATCCGGTCTATGCATTGTTCATCGGCAGTGAACTGGACGGCAAGGCAGAGGAACTGCTGCACTACGGTGTGGATAAGGTATTTGTTTACGATAACAAAAAACTTGCAAGATTTATGATTGAACCTTATACAGCAGTATTTGAAGATTTCATCAACAAAATCAAGCCCTCCGGCATTCTTGTGGGTGCCACCACGGTTGGCCGTCAGCTGGCTCCACGTGTTGCTGCCCGTATGAAAACCGGTCTGACTGCAGACTGCACCATTCTGGAAATGAACGAAAATACAGATCTGGTGCAGATCAGACCTGCATTTGGCGGAAATATCATGGCACAGATTCTGACTCCTTACAACCGCCCTCAGATGGCAACCGTTCGTTACAAGGTAATGAATGCACCGGAACGCAATGAAGAAGCCGCAGGTGAAATCATTTCAATGACCATCGAAGAATCCAGACTTGCAACTACCATGGAGGTCATTGATATTATCCAGAAAAAGAAGGAAGCATTGATCGAGAATGCAGATGTGCTGGTGGTTGCCGGCCGTGGAGTAAAGAAACAGGAAGATCTCGCCATGATCGAAGAACTGGCTGATCTGCTTGGTGGTATGATTGCCGGTACCCGTCCCATGATCGAATCCGGTTGGATGGATGCAAAGCGTCAGGTCGGTCTGTCCGGCAGAACCGTTCGTCCGAGACTGATCATTACCTGTGGTGTTTCCGGTGCGGTTCAGTTCGTGGCAGGCATGAACAACTCGGATACCATCATTGCGATCAACTCAGATCCCAATGCAACTATTTTCGAAACTGCACATTACTGTCTGACAGGCGATCTCTATGAAATCGTTCCTGCATTGATTTCAAAGATCAAAGCATCCAAGGGGGTATAAAGATGACAAATTATAAGAAACTGGAAGCAGAAGATATCGCATATATTCGTGAAGTCATCACAGATCCCAGACGTATCCTTCTGGGTGATGATATTAATGAAGAATACAGCCATGATGAATTAAGTGATACAAAGAGCTGGCCCGATGTTGTTGTTCGTGCATTATCTACAGAAGAAATCTCAAAAATAATGAAATATGCTTACGAACATGACATTCCTGTGACCCCTCGTGGTGCGGGTACCGGTCTGGTGGGTTCTTCCGTACCCATGGAACATGGCATTATGATTGATACCACATTGATGAATCATATTCTGGAACTGGATGAAGAGAATCTGACTCTGACCGTGGAACCTGGCGTTCTTTTGATGGAACTGGCAGCTTATGTGGAAGAGCATGGATACTTCTATCCGCCGGATCCCGGTGAAAAATCAGCCACCATCGGCGGAAACATCAGCACCAATGCCGGTGGTATGCGTGCTGTAAAATACGGAGTTACCAGAGATTATGTCAGAGGTCTGGAAGTGGTTCTGCCTGACGGACGTGTGATGGAACTTGGCGGTAAGGTGGTAAAGAACAGCTCCGGTTATGATCTGAAGGATCTGATTATTGGTTCTGAAGGTACTCTGTGCATGATTACAAAGGCCATTCTGAAACTTCTGCCTCTGCCCGGAAAAACCATCAGCCTGCTGGTTCCTTTCCCTTCCCTGGCCCAGGCTATCAATACGGTACCGCTGATTATTTCATCCAAGTCTGTACCGACTGCCATTGAATTCATGCAGAGAGAAGTCATCATCGACGCAGAAGAATATCTTGGAAAGAAATTCCCTGATAATTCTTCCGATGCATACCTCTTACTGAAGTTTGACGGCAACAGTACAGAAGAAATTGAAAAGGATTACGATGCGGTTGCACAGATCTGTCTGGAACAGGGCGCTCTGGATGTACTGATTTCTGATACGGAAGAACGTGATGAATCCATCTGGAAGGCAAGAGGTGCATTCCTGGAAGCAATCAAAGGTTCCACCACATACATGGATGAAGTGGACTGTGTGGTACCTCGTAATCGTGTAAACGAACTGGTACAGTATATTCATTCTCTGAACAGTCAGGAACAGATTCGAATCAAGCTCTTTGGCCATGCCGGAGACGGCAACCTTCATGTATACATTCTGAAGGATGATCTGTCAGACGAAGAATGGGAAAAGCGTATGAATCGTGTAATGGATCTGATCTATGATAAAGCACACGAACTGCATGGACAGGTTTCCGGTGAACATGGCATTGGTTTTGCAAAGAAACCCTATCTGTCAAAGTCTTTACCTGCAGATGCGCTGGAACTGATGAAGGGAATCAAAAAGGTATTCGATCCGAAGAATCTCCTGAATCCTCATAAAATCTGCCAGTAAATCTGTTGGAAAAAGAAAATCCATACGGATTGGAAAAGAAGTGACAGAAATGGCTGCCGTTTCTGTAAAGGAACAGCAGCCATTTCTGATAAAAAAGAGATAAAATAAGGTTCCGCTTCAGAAATTCTGTAAATTTTCTGTGATACTGTCATCCACGATATTGTAATGGGTTGCGATTGCATCGATCCCTTTCTCAAAATTCTTTTTACGCAGAGCATCCACCAGCTGGTGATGACAGCGGTGCGTCACCTCGCGGCCTTCATCCGTCAGTCTTCGCAGGTTTTTATCTACATTGGATAGAAATACGGCAGACAGAGCATTCACAGTGACCATCATCATGGTATTGCCGCAGAATTCAATAATCATCTGATGAAAACGAAGATCTGCGTTGGGACGATCCATAGAATCCTGCTGATCAATCTGTTCTGTTAAGACCTGAAGCTGTTCAACCTGTTCCGGTGTTATTTTTTCAATCAGCTGACGCAGTGCTTCCACTTCAAGGGCACGGCGCATCTGACTGATTTCCAGCGGACTGGTTTTATTGATGATGGTGAGAATATCAAAGGATTGTGTAAAAAATTTGCTGATATCACCGGTCAGATAATTCCCGGAGCCCTGTCGGCTTTCAATAATCCCCAGACTGGACAAGGTCCGGAGTGCCTCACGAATGGAGTTGCGTCCAAGATCCAGTGTGGCAGAAAGTTCCCGCTCCGTGGGCAGTTTATTACCGATACGAAGGCGATCCTGCTTGATTTCTTCTTTAATATATTCTACAACGGTTTCATACATCTTTGATTCCATAATTCGCGACCTCAACCTGTTTTTTAAATTGGTAGTACAAATCTTATTGATATTGTATTATCAACCAGATGAAGACAATTGTCAATAGGTATATGGAAAAACATGTATGAATAGTAAAATGAACGGACACTTTTGTAACTATACATATTCTGGAAATGCATGTTCCAGTGAGGGTTAAATGTATGTTGTTATTCAATTTTTTTCTTGCGATGCTTCCTATTTTATGGCTGATACTTGCACTGAGCGGATTAAAAATTGCAGGTCATAAAGCCTGTGGGACGGCATTGCTGATTGCTTTGATTCTTTCAATCGGATACTGGAAGCTGAGCCCGATTCAGGCAGCAACAGCTGCACTGGAAGGAGTACTCAATGCCCTCTGGCCCATCTGTATCGTTATTATTGCCGCACTGTTTACGTATAATATGTCATTGAAAACCGGTGCGATGGATGTGATTAAAAAAATGCTGGGGAATGTGTCCACAGACAAACGTGTCCTGGCTTTGATCATAGGATGGGGATTCGGAAATTTTATGGAAGGTATGGCAGGATTTGGTACTGCAGTGGCAATTCCTGCATCCATGCTGGCAGGCATTGGCATGGATCCTGTTTCTTCTGTTGTCGGCTGTCTGGTTGTTAACTCCACCCCTACCGCATTTGGATCCGTTGGTGTTCCTACCGTAACCCTGGCAGCTGTTTCCGGTACGGAACTGCTTTCCCTGTCTCAGGACGTGGTGCTGATTCAGTGCATCCTGACCTTTCTTTCCCCTTTCATTCTGGTGTGTATTTGCGGAAAAGGGATCAGGGCCCTGAAGGGAATGATTCCATTTACCCTGATTGCCTCATTATCGTTTCTGCTTCCCTGCATCACAGCTGCTTGTTTTATCGGACCGGAACTGCCCAATATCATCGGTTCGATCTGTTCCATGGCATGCATGATCGCAGCACTGAAATATCTGCCCATGAAGCAGGATGATGCATATACTTTGATTATTCATGATGACACTGACACTCAGGAACAGGCGTCCGGAAAAGAAAATCTGAATGCACTTCAGGCCTGGAGCTCTTTCATCCTGATTTTTATTTTTCTGATCCTGACTTCCAATCTGTGTCCTCCAATCCACAACCTGATTGCGCCGATTCAATCCAGTCTAACAGTTTATACCGGAGAAAATCCCAATACACTGACTTTTTCCTGGATCAATATGCCGGGGGTAATTATTTTCATCGCAGCGGTAATCGGAGGCCTGATTCAGAAGGCGAGTCTGAAAATTATCTTCAGTGTCCTTCTTGAAACCCTGAAAAAATACTGGAAGACAGTGCTGACGATCTGCAGCGTTATGGCAACAGCGAAAATCATGAGCTACAGCGGTATGATTTCCGACATTGCAAGCCTGCTTGTGGCTGCAGCCGGACAATATTATCCTCTGATTGCACCACTGATCGGAGCACTGGGTGCATTTGTGACCGGCTCCGGAACTTCCACTAACGTTCTGTTTGGTGGACTGCAGGCGGAAACTGCCCTTACACTGGGGATGGATCCAACCTGGATGGCAGCAGCCAATGTCATGGGGGCCGGCATCGGTAAGATGATTTGTCCGCAGGGGATTGCCATCGGGGCAGGCGCCATTGGAGCCGCAGGGGCAGAAAGTAAGATATTAAGTGCCGTATTCAGGTATTTTATTGTTTATGTCATTGCAGCCGGTTTACTGTGTTATTCTGGCATCATGTTATTTGAAGGAGGAATCATATGATTATTCAGTTACCTTACAGTACCAAAGGAATGAATCTGGAACTGGCAGAAGATCTCGATGTGGAAATTCTGGAGTCTGCCATCGCTTCCATGCCGAAGCCGGAAAAAACGGAGGATGAACTTGTTCTGGAGGCCATGGCTAATCCCATCGGGTCTCCAAAGCTGTCAGAACTGGCAGTGGGAAAGAAAAAGGTTGTTATCATCTGTTCAGACCATACCCGACCGGTTCCCAGTAAACACATCATTCCTTTTATGCTGAAAGAAATCAGAGAAGGAAATCCGGATGCAGATATCACCCTGCTGATCGCCACCGGTTTCCACAGAGCAACTACACGGGACGAACTGGTGAATAAGTTTGGTGAAACCATCGTGGATAACGAAAAGATAGTGGTACATGACAGTCAGGATATGGATGCCATGACCAATATCGGTGTGTTGCCCTCCGGTGCTCCTTTGCTGATTAATCATATTGCGGCAGAAGCAGACCTTCTGGTCAGTGAAGGTTTCATCGAAACCCATTTCTTTGCCGGTTTTTCTGGCGGAAGAAAGAGCGTATTGCCCGGTGTATCCAGCAAGGTTACTGTATTGGGTAATCATTGTTCCCGGTTCATTGATTCCCCTTACAGCCGTACCGGCATTCTGGAAAATAATCCGATTCATCGTGATATGAAGGCAGCCAGTATG
Organism: Lachnospiraceae bacterium; assembly: GCA_028724245.1. Classification (GTDB taxonomy): domain Bacteria; phylum Bacillota; class Clostridia; order Lachnospirales; family Lachnospiraceae; genus TWA4. The sequence goes on along the minus strand of JAQYDI010000096.1, from coordinate 357 downwards.
ATGGCGGGGCAGAAATACATCGTGAATGTCATCATTGATTCCGAAAAGAAGGTGGTTCATGCCGTAGCAGGGGATGCGATAAAAGCCCATGAAGCCGGTTGTGATTTTCTGAGACAGTACTGCCAGGTTGTTCCGAAGAAAAAGGCAGACATTGCAATTTCCACCAACGGAGGTTATCCTCTGGATCAGAACATGTATCAGTCCGTAAAAGGTATGACTGCAGCAGAAGCCGCCGCAAAGGATGGTGGTATCATCATCATGGTTTCATGCTGCAATGACGGTCATGGCGGCGAAGGATTTTACCAGGCATTAAAGAACTGTGAGAGCCCGGAAGTGCTGATGAAGGAAATCCTTGCC